>DATLOE010000003.1 GCA_035536395.1 Candidatus Dormiibacterota bacterium | reverse complement strand
CTGCGCAAGCCGTGTGAAATTAAGTAATTCATGTAAGCTGAAGCATCATTTTGACGCGGCACCGTGGCGGAGTGGTTACGCAGAGGTCTGCAAAACCTTTTACACCGGTTCAATTCCGGTCGGTGCCTCCAAATGAGCTCGGGTGGCGGAATCGGTATACGCGACGGACTTAAAATCCGTTGCCGCAAGGCTTGTGGGTTCGAGTCCCACCCCGAGCACCAAAACAAGTTCTCGACCTTTGGGTCGAGGTTTTGTTTGGGGCTGCTTTTTCATTTTCAAATCAATATTCTTGATGTAAGCTGTAAGCACCAACGATTTAGAAAAGGTGAGAATGAGCACTTTAACAAGGCTTTCGATTCGCAACGAACAGGATCCTATAGATCTCAATCCGAGACTAACCGGTCCTGAGTGGCTCAGTCTGTTGGGCGAGGACGATCTTGATGGCGCCCTGCAAGAAGCTGAGAAGAAAGTTAGGGCTGCTATAGACGAGTGGGAGGTAAAAGAAGCCGCTAGGCGTGCCGAACTCGATTTACAAGAAGTTGCGGCCGCCGAGGAGCTCCTGCCCCTACTGGAAAGCGCCCGTGAACAAGATGTGTATGTACGTTCCGCGTATGTAGACCATCAAACCTCTCGTGATCTTGGAATTGCCACCGGAGTGATTCCCTACGTTGCTTCGCGAAACGACCAGCTATTTTGGGCTGGAGGCCTTCGTGAGCTTTCCCGTCGCGGTATTCGCACTCAAATGATCTACCGCGAACATGGACGGGGAGTAGTCATTGAGGGGTACCGGTTGGCACCAGATGGGGATGAGAGGAAGTCGGTAAATATCGAGGATGTTTTCGCAGAGAGTGGCCGCTGCCGAAAGTGCGGCATGACGAAAGAGTATTTCGGAGATGAGCGTTGGCCAAGATGTCACAGCTTGAGTAACCGTCACGAGTGGCCTCAGTAGCCAGCTTTTCAAGCGGCTCTCATTAGGAGGGCCGCTTTTTCATTTGGAGAGTGCTTCCTGGGCTTGCAATAGTACTTACGTTGGAGTAGCCTAGCCTGTAAACCAAAACTTTTGAGATACAAAAAAGGGGAGATTGACATGGCGGTTTTGACCAAGAGCAGCAAGAAGCTGGTTGCCTTTCGCATCCGCTACAACGATGCAGCCCTTGCGTGGGAAGCCTACTGCAGCCGATCTGGAGCCGGCTTGAGGGAGGAGATCCTGATCTCGGAAAGGGACTTGAACAAGTTCTTGAAACTTGCCGAAGACAGGGCCATGGGAAGCTTGACGTTTTCGACCAAACTCAGTACCGATGAGCTTAGAGCTCAAGTACGCGAAGAGCTGCACCTACTGCAGTACGATGCAATATCGAACTAGTTCGCTTGAGCATCATTTCCCGCAGCACCTAAGCGGTCTCGTAAGAGGCCGCTTTAACTTTTTAGCTTTTTTGAACCTGTTGGTATGGTATAATTATCTTAAATAAGGGAATAAAAATGACACTCTGGATTATTTTAGGCATAGTAGCAATCGTAATACTGTTCGTCTGGTTTACTTATAACAGCTTGGTAATGGCTAAGCTCAGGACAGACGAGGCCTGGAGCGATATAAACATCCAGCTGAAGCGGCGTTACGATCTAATACCTAATCTGGTAAACGCTGTTAAGGGTTATGCCAAGCATGAATCAAAGGTGTTCGAAAACGTCACAGCCGCTCGCTCGGCAGCCATGGGTACTAATGACGTAGCGCATAAAGCCGAGGCCGAAAACCAACTGTCATCAACCCTAAAGAGCCTGTTTGCCGTCGCTGAGGATTACCCAGAGCTAAAAGCCAGCAGTAATTTTCAGGAACTGCAGGATGAACTGGTAGATACAGAGAATAAGATTCAGGCTGCCCGCCGCTTTTATAACGGCAATGTGCGAGATCTAAACATCAAACTAGGTGTATTCCCCACGAATCTATTTGCCGGCATGCTGGGCTTTAAGCCGCGCTCATTCTTTGAAGTTGAAGATCAAGCCGTAATCGAAAAGCCAACCGAAGTTAACTTTAGTTAAGGACGAGCATGGAAGAAGTTAAGAAAACTTACGCTTGGCAGGAGGCAGTAAAACTTAGCCAAAGCCTCAGTAAGCTGTGCGATGAGTTTACCCGCCAGGATAACGACCCATTATTGCAGCGTCTGCGCGAATCGGCCGTGGCTATTCCCGTCTGTGTGGCTCAGGATCTGGCCGCCGAACGCAAAGCCAGTACCGATGCGGTAGTGGCTCTAGCTGCCGAGCTGGAGCTGGTGCATAAGACCTTCCCGGCAATTGATACCGGCAGCTTGGGTCAGCAGGCAGAAGCCCTGCTTGCCAGAATGCAATCAGACAAATTTACTGAGTCTGAACCAGAACCAGAACCGGAGGTGGCCGAGGAGGCAACAGAAGAACCGGTCTCGGAGCCGAATGAGCCCGATGTACCTAGCCAAGCTGAACCGCAGCCGGAACCTACTCCAACTCCTCCACTTGCACCCGAGCCTCCGCGAGTCACCGATATTTCTGGTAATATGCATGCGGTGAATTTGCAGCCTGCTCCCGCCCCAATGCCAGCGCCACCACCCGTAAGTAGTAACCAGGAGGCATAATGTATAGCCAGATTGCCGCCAACAAACGTAAGACGTTCTTGCTAATGGCCGTATTCGTGGCCTTCGTTTCTACTATTGGCTACATCTTTGCCCAGGGCTACTCTAATCCTGGAATCTTTTATTTCGTGGGCATAGGCGCTTTGGTGTACTCGATTGTTACCTACTTCATGTCGGCCAAAATCGCGCTTGGTATGTCTGGCGCACACCCGATAGCTAAAAAAGACGCGCCCCAGCTCTATCGAATGGTAGAAAATCTCTCCATTACTGCCGGCCTGCCGATGCCTAAGGTATATTTGATTGACGATCCGGCACCCAACGCATTTGCAACCGGACGCAATCCGAATAATGCCGTGGTGGCGGTAACGACCGGTTTGATTGAGCGGCTGGAAGATGAAGAGGTGGAGGGCGTACTGGCACACGAAATGGCTCACATTGGTAATTACGACATCCGTCTGATGAGCGTGACGGCTGCGCTGGTCAGTATTATCTCCTTGCTAAGTGATTTCTTCTTCCATGCCAATTTCTTTGGCGGTGAGGAAGACAGCAGCCCTAACCCGATATTCTTCATAGTCGGAATCGTCATGGCGCTGCTGGCTCCACTCATTGCGACCGTCATCCAGCTCGCTGTTTCGCGCCGCCGCGAGTACCTGGCCGATGCTACAGCCGCTCTCTTGACACGTTATCCGGAAGGTCTGGCTAGCGCGCTAGAGAAGATATCAGCCGCTCATGAGCCGGTGCACCATGCCTCTACCGCTACCGCCCACCTCTACATCGCAAGCCCGTTCGGGCCGGGTAAAGGGGTTACCGGTGGTATTGCGCGCCTGTTCAGCACTCATCCGCCGGCAGAAGACCGTATTGCTAAACTCCGTGCGATGGAGCACAAGCCGTAATGTTTGCTCGCCTATCCCGACTTATTGCCGCTCCCGAACCCCTGCCCGGGTTCCGGCAATTAATGCGGAGCGCACTTGGAGACTACCGAGAGAATTGGCGCTTACTGACCGGTATTATTTTGCTTGTAACGGTGCCGGTAGCAATAGTAGCCAGTCTAGTTGCCGACCCTACAGCCGACACGGTGCTTTCGGCCTACCTTACGATTGCCAATGTAATTATGAATGCCGCGCTGTTGTGGGCCGTTGTCGCAAAAAACCGCAAACGAGCAACTATCAAACAGGCCTACTACGAGGGCTCATCTATGCTAGTGCGGACGATTCTCTTGGGCTTCGTATTCTTCGCCATAATGCTGCCTCTCACGCTCGGCCTGCTGATATTTAACTTAGGAATTACCGAGCCTTCCGGACTAATGACCGGTGCGGAAAAGCTGATGCTGGGGCTGCTGGCAATTGTACTGGCACTGCCCAGTCTGCTCTTGGTCAGCCAGGCAATATTCAGTATCTTCATTGTGTCAGAAACCAAACAGGGGCCGATTGAAGCACTGAAATCGAGCCGGGCACTAGTGGGTGGCCGCCTCTGGCAGGTGATGAGTCGCGTACTGGCTCTGGCCGCCGTTATGCTTCTAATTATCGCCTTGCTCTCAACCGCCCTGCTGGGGTTATCTGCGATTGCAGGCGAAGCTTGGCCGGCAATTATTCTGCAGATTCTTTTGGCGCTGGCGGTTCTGCCGCCCTCAACTCTATACCTTCACCGGCTCTACAGGGAATTAAAATGACCCGCGAACAGGCCAAAGAGCGGGTAGCCAAGCTGCGGGAGCAGATTAACGATTATCGCTACCAGTACCATGTGCACGATAAATCGATTATGAGCGAGGCGGCGGCCGATAGTCTTAAGCATGAGCTGCAGCAGCTGGAGCGGGAGCATCCCGATCTGATTACTTCCGATTCCCCAACTCAGCGGGTAGCTGGTCAGCCCTCGCCCAAGTTCGCAAGCGTCGCCCACCAGATGCCAATGCTGAGTTTGAACGATGTCTTTAGCCAGGAAGAGACCGAGGCCTGGATAACCCGTATAAAGAAGCTGGAACCGGATTTTAGAGAAGAGTTTTATGCCGAGCTGAAAATGGATGGTCTGGCGGCTACGCTTATTTATGAGAATGGTGTGCTGGTACGCGGGCTAACCAGGGGTGATGGCCGGGTGGGTGAGGATGTTACGCCGAACCTGCGCACAATCGAGCAGATTCCGCTGCGGCTACGACATGATAGCGCTGTACCCGATGAAGTTTATAAGGGAAGGCTTGAAATCCGGGGTGAGGTTTTAATGTATAAGAAGACCTTTGAGGCGCTGAACCAGGCTAGAGAGAAAGCCGGCCTGGCGCTATTCGCCAATCCGCGCAATACTGCCGCCGGTACTATTCGGCAGCTAGACCCAAGGCTAGTGGCTGCCCGCCCGCTGTGCTTTCATGTTTATGCCATAGCTACTCCGCTGTCGGGTGTAACCACTCACGCTGCCGAACATGCGCTGGCCGCTAAGCTTGGCTTTAAAGTTGAGCCCCATAGCCAGTTGGTGCGCGGTATAGAAGGAATTATGGAATTTGCCCGCAAGTGGGAAGAAAAGCGCAAAGAGTTGCCCTACCTGACAGACGGTTTGGTGGCAACGGTTAACGATCAAGATGCCTACCGCCGCCTTGGGGTAGTAGGTAAGGCACCCAGGGGAGCTATCGCCTACAAGTTCCCGGCTGAGCAGGCCACAACCAAAATTAAGAATATTATGGTAAGTATGGGCCGCACCGGTGCAGCAACTCCCTTTGCTGTTATGGAGCCGACGGTGGTAGCCGGCTCTACCGTGCAGATGGCCACGTTGCATAATGAGAGCGAGATTGCCCGTAAAGACATTCGCATTGGGGATACCGTGATTATCCAGAAAGCCGGAGATGTGATTCCAGAGGTAGTGGCGCCGCTGCCTAAATTGCGCACAGGTAAGGAAAAGAAATTTGTAATGCCCAAAGATTGTCCGGTTTGCGGCAAGGCGCTATTCAAAAAGCCCGAGGAAGCCGTGTGGCGCTGCGTGAACTTCGACTGCCCGGCATTAGGGCGTGGGCGCATCATCCACTTTGCCTCCAAGGCCGCCTTTGATATTGAAGGCTTGGGGGAGAAGATTGTAGACGTGCTGCTGGATACAGGGTTAATAAAGGACGCGGCCGATCTGTTTACACTGAAAGAGAGTGACCTCTTAGCACTGGAGCGGTTTGCCGAAATTTCGGCCGGCAATTTGGTGAACAGTATCCAGTCCAGGAAGAAGGTACCGTTCGATCGCTTTATCTACGCCCTGGGAATCCGCCATGTCGGGGCACAGACGGCAGCCGATCTGGCAACGCATTTTGTCAGGCCCGAAAACTTCTGTAGTGTCACAGTTGAAAAGCTGGAAGCAGTGCCCGGCATCGGTAATGTGGTAGCAAAAAGTGTTTATGATTGGCTGCAGAGCGAACGCCACCAACGGTTTTTGGATAAACTGTTCACAAACGGTGTACAGCCTCAGCCCATAGAGAAGGTAGAGGGGCCGCTGAATGGCAAGAACTTCGTGATTACCGGTACACTTGCGGCATTCAGCCGTGAGGCGGGAGGCGAAAGGATAGAGGCCTTAGGCGGCAAACTGCAGAATAGCCTCACCAAAGAAACCGACTACTTGGTGGTGGGGGAAGATCCGGGGGCGAATAAAATCGCCCAGGCCGAAAAATACGGCACCGTGCAGATTAATGAAAAACAGCTGCTAAAAATATTGGAAAAATAAAAACCGGATTATCGTACCCGGCTGATCGCCCGACGGTAAGGCTTTTGCCCCTACCAGTTAAAGTGGTTACAATATGCATATGTCAAAAATTACACCCGAAGAAGTCCAGCGAGTCGCCGCTCTGGCTCAAATAGGTTTAAAAGATGAGGAGATAGAGCCGCTCAGCCGCGAGCTAGGTAAAATCGTGGGCTTTGTGGAGCAGCTGCAAAAGGCAGATACTAAGGGCGTTCCGCCGACCAACCAAGTAACCGGCCTCACCGATGTCTGGCGGGAAGATGTGGTAAAGCAGAGTCCGAAGCGTGAAGACATGCTGGCCAATGCGCCACAACAAGAAAAGGGCTACTTTAAAGTCAAACGGGTGCTGGAGTGATAGATATCAAACGCCCGATTGCGGATATTGCGGCCGACGTGCAGGCGGGCAAAATTAAAGCCGTCGATTTGGTGCAGCACTGCCTGGAAGCTATTAAGGCCAACGAGAATTTTCATGCTGTTTTAGAAATAAACCCGACGGCTCTGGAGTGGGCCAAGTGGGTTGACGGTCAAGTTGCAAGCGGCAAGCAGGTGGGTCTACTAGCCGGTGTGCCATTTATAGCTAAAGATAATTTTCTTACCTTCCATACCCACACTACGGCCGGCAGTAATATCCTTAAACCATTCAAGGCACCCTATCAGGCAACCGCCGTTAAGAAACTCAGCGCCGAAGGGGCGATTATGGTAGCCAAAGCCAACCTGGATGCCTTTGCCCACGGCTCCAGTACCGAGAATAGTGATTTTGGCCCCACCAAAAATCCCGTTAACCAACAAAAAGTACCCGGCGGTTCTTCGGGCGGCTCAGCCTCGGCCGTGGCACTGGGCCTGTGCAGCTTTGCGCTTGGCACGGATACCGGCGGCTCAATCCGCCAGCCGGCAGCTTTCTGTGGAGTGGTGGGGCTGAAGCCGACTTACGGCTTGGTGTCGCGTTACGGTGTGGTGGCCATGGGCAGCTCGGTAGACGTCATCGGCCCGCTGGCTCGCACTACGGAAGATGCGGCACTGGTGCTGGATGTAATAGCCGGCCGAGACGCGCTGGATGCCACTACGATTGAAAGAGAAGAAACTTATACCGGCAAACCTTCGGGCGTGAAAGGCCTTAAAATCGGTCTGATCAAAGAATACATCGCCAAAGGTACAGACCCAGATGTTAAAAAGCAGACACTTAAGGCAATCGATGCACTTAAAGCAACTGGTGCCGAGGTTAGCGAGATCAGCCTGCCCTCGGTTGAGCTGGCGCTGGCTTGTTACTACATTCTAGTACCGGCCGAGGTCAGTTCTAATTTGGCGCGCTACGATGGCATTCGCTATGGCCACAGTTCACCTAATGCCAATACCTTGGCCGAAACCTATCAGCTGAGCCGCGATGAGGGCTTTGGCACCGAAGCCAAGCGGAGGATATTAATAGGTACTTATGTGCTCTCTAGCGGCTACTATGAGGCCTACTACAAGCAGGCGCAGAAAGTCCGCACGGTCGTTATTCGTGAGTTCGAAGAGGCGTTTAAAAAGTTTGATGTTTTAATAAGCCCTACCGCGCCTACCACCGCTTTTGGTCTGGGCGAAAAAGCCGATCCGCTTTCAATGTACCAATCAGACGTGAATACCGTGGCGGTTAATTTGGTGGGGGTGCCGGCCATTAGCATTCCTTTGCCGTCAAATGAACTACCGATTGGCTTGCAGATTGTGGCATCGCAGAAAAAAGACGCGACTCTGCTCTCGGCCGCCTCGTCTATAGAGAAGCTGCTACAGGGGGAGAAATGACACTGACTTTTCTGATTATCGTGCTGGCAGTGGCTATACTGCTCTTTGCCGTTATTACCGTGCGCACTCCGGCCAAATCTGTAAAAAAGCGCGGCCGGGCCGGGCAGGTTGGACATGTTGATCGTGCGCTAGTGGCTAGCCGCTGGCAGACGATTACAGAGCTTGCAAAAGGCAATGGTAATGACATCCGCCATGCGGTGATGGAAGCCGATAAGCTTCTGGATTACGTGATGAAGCAGCAGGGCTACGCGGGTCAGACAATGGCCGACCGCCTCAAAATTGCCCAGAAGAATTTGAAGAACCGCAATGCGGTGTGGGAGGCTCATAAACTGCGCAACGTCTTGGTGCACGAAGTCGGGTTTGACCTGGTGCCGACTCAAGCCCGGGAAGCTCTGCAGGGTTTTGAGGGCGGCCTGAAAGATTTGGAGGCGCTGTAATGAGTAAGTATGAGGCAGTAATCGGCATAGAAACGCACGTGCAGTTAGCCACTAAAAGCAAGCTGTTCTGCGGGTGCGATAATGATTCGCGCGAAGCTGAGCCGAATGTAAACATCTGCCCGGTCTGTGCCGCCCTACCCGGTTCGCTACCGGTGCTAAACGGAAAAGCGGTGGAGTTGGCTATTCGGGCCGGCCTGGCTTTGAATGGTGAGATTCCCAAGCAGACCAAGTTCGATCGTAAAAATTACTTTTATCCCGACAACCCGAGTAATTACCAGATCACACAATACGACGAGCCAATTGTGGGGAAGGGCAAGGTGGAACTGCCCGGAGGCAAAACAGTCGGTGTTACCCGCGCCCATTTGGAGGCCGATGCCGGTAAGCTGGTTCATCCGCCGGGCAAAGATTATTCGCTGGTAGATCTGAACCGCGCCGGCACCCCGCTGATGGAAATCGTCTCTGAGCCCGATATGCGCACGGCTGGTGAGGCCAAGGCCTACGCCCAGGAGCTCTACCATCTAATGCGTTACGCTGGGGTGAGCGATTGTGATCTCTACTACGGCAACATGAGATTTGATGTAAACATCAGCCTAAGGCTGGCCGGCAGTAAAGAGCTGGGCACTCGCGCTGAAATTAAAAATCTCAACTCCTTCCGCGCGGTGTATGGCGTGGTGGAGTATGAAGCGGGGCGCCAAGCCGAGGTGCTGGATTCAGGTGGCAAAGTCGAGCAGGAGACACGCGGTTGGAATGAGGATAAACAGATTACGTTTAGCCAGCGCAGTAAGGAGGAAGCCCACGATTACCGCTACTTCCCAGAACCCGACCTGCCACCGATTGTGGTGACTGATGCAATGCTGGCTAAAGCCAAGGCTGGTTTGCCGGATATAATGCCGAATGATGTGCGCAGTACACTGGCAGAGCTTGAGGTTAAGAAGCAGGATGTGGAGTTCTTGGTGGAAGAGGCACTGCTGGCCGAAAAAGTCTTTGAAAGCCGCCAGCATACTCAGGACCCGAAGCGGATAATTCACATCATCAACTGGGTGGCCAATCAGTTTAATGACGAATTCAGAGGCAAGACCCCGGATGCTAAGCGCCTAGCCCAACTGGCCGATATGTTCGAAGATGGGATAGTGAGCAGTACTAATGCAAAAAACATTTTTATTCTCATGCACGAGGATTCCGCTGACCCCGAAGAGCTAGCTGAGAAGCATGGCTACCTGCAGGTATCGGATGAAGGGGAGTTACAGACGATTGTCGAACAAGTCATAAAAAACAATCCTAAGCCGGTGCAGCAATATAAATCTGGAGATGAGAAGGTGCTTGGATTTTTAGTCGGCCAAGTTATGAAAGAATCGAAGGGGCAGGCCAATCCGCCAATGGTTAATGATATAATCAAGAAAAAGTTAGGAGATAAGTAGTGTTTGATTTGTCGCTCGTAAATCTGTTTGGACCGCTGACTAACAATTTAAACGACATTATACCCAAGCTGCCCAGCGCCTTGGCTACCCTGCTAATAGGTCTGCTGGTAATAAGGCTGCTTTCGTGGATAGCCTCTTGGCTGATGGGGTTTGTAAGAATGCCGCGCGGCCTCAAGGGAATCCTAGGCTCGCTGATAAACGCGCTACTAATGGTGGGTCTGGTGATTATCGTTCTCCAGTCTCTAAACTTAAACAATCTGGCTTTGATCTTCTCGCTCGCAATCGGTGCCATTGGCCTGGCGCTGGGTACAGGCTCTTCTAACTTGGTGTCAGACGTGCTGGGCGGAATCGATCTGGCCCGCGATCGCGATTTTAACGTCGGAGACCAAGTGATTGTGGGTGCCTCTAAGCCAGAAGAGCAAGTAGAGGGGATAGTTGAGAGCATGGATATGCGCCGCACCAGGCTGCGCACTAAAGATGGCCGCCTGCACATATTTCCGAATGCTGTAATTGAACGGCAGCAGTGGGTGTTGGTCGCCAAGAAAAAAGATCTAGAATAAACGGTTTATTGATTTTATAACCGTTAAAGCTTGCAACCGGCTCCAATAAATCCGATAATAAAGCCATAATAAGAGACCCCTATGCAAGATACACAAACAGTTTTGGTAATTTTACTAAGTATCGGATTTTTAATTCTGGTTATAATGGGCATTATAGTTTCGTTCGTACTGGTAAAGATACTACTCAACATCCGGAGGGTAACCCAACGGCTAGATGAGACCACCGAGAATATGGGTGAGGCTCTTAAATATGCCGGGCGTAAGCTGGTACCGGCGGCACTTTCGGCTCTTAGCGGCGTGATGCTTAATAAAGTTAAATCAAAAATGAAAGGGAGGAAATAATGGGGAAAAAGGGACATGGCAGAGGATTAATTAAGGGCACATTGTTTGGTGCTATAGTCGGTTCGGTAGCGGCTTTACTGCTAGCACCGAAAAGCGGCAAGGAGACTCAGGCCGATCTTAAAGACCAAGCAAAAAAGATAAAAAAGGACATGGATCAAAAGCTACTTGAGCTGGAGGGAGATTTAAACGGGCGGATAGACAGCCTTAAAAGTGCCGCTAAAGACCTGAAGGGCGAGGCTTATGAGGAAAGTCAGCGTTTAATCACTAAAGCCGAAATCTTAAAGCAGGATCTTAAGGATTCAGCCGGACGCCTGGGCAAAATCAGTAACCAAGCCAAAGACGAAACCATGACAGATGTAAAAAGGCTGGTAAATGAAGGAACGGCTATTATGAATGAGTTAGAAAAGACAACCCGGCAGATTATCCGTGCAGCCCGCGATAAGGCGATTGATGAAAAGCGATCTGACAAGAAAAAGTAGGCCTTCGGCCGAGGATTACGAGAAGCTGGGTCGGGCAATAGAATCGACCTTGGTGAACGATTACATCAATCTCTTGGGCAACACGCGCCGGCAGATTTGGGGTGCCTTTGTACGAGGCCTGCTTACCGGCTTCGGCGGTGTTATAGGCGCTACGGTAATGATAGCTCTGCTTTTATATGTACTTGATCTGGCCGGCGCCCTGCCAGTAATCGGCCAGTTCTTTAAAGACCTAGTCCAAACAATTCAGCGTTAGCGTCTTTTGTACTCATTATGGTTATGCTAAAATTAGCGTAACGAAAGGGGACCAAAGTGACTAAA
The DNA here is from genome assembly GCA_035536395.1 of Candidatus Dormiibacterota bacterium. Lineage (NCBI taxonomy): Bacteria > Bacillati > Candidatus Dormiibacterota > Candidatus Dormiibacterota bacterium. Next base: position 88,685 of record DATLOE010000003.1, on the reverse strand, counting down.
GCCACAGCAGCGGCGCCTAAAACTAAGGCGCCAGTAGGGTTTGTTCATCTTCATAACCATAGTCACTACAGCCTTCTGGATGGGCTGCAGAAGGTTCCGCAAATGCTTGATAGGGTAAAAGAGCAGGGGATGAGCGCTGTGGCTCTGACCGATCATGGAAATATGAGCGGTACTGTGGAATTCTACAAGGAGGCCAAGGCCCGGGACATTAAACCCATCATTGGCATGGAGGCCTATGTAGCCGTGCGCGGTATGGGCGATAAGCAGAGCCGGCTCGATTCCAACCCCTACCACTTAATTCTACTAGCCAAGAACTACCAGGGCTATTTGAATTTAATGCGTCTTTCCACCATGGCCCACCTGGAGGGTTTTTATTACCGCCCTCGCATCGATCGCCCGCTGCTGGCTAAATACAAAGAGGGTCTCATAGCACTCTCTGGCTGTGCTTCGGGTGAGGTTGCCCGACATATCCTGAATGGCTCTATGAAGGAGGCCGAAGATACTATTAATTGGTACAAGGAGACCTTTGGCGAAGATTACTACTTGGAGCTGCAAGACCATGAGGAGTGGGAGCCGCAGAAGCAGATTAATAAAGGGCTGATCGAACTTAGCAAAAAGACCAACGTGCCGCTGGTGGTTACGGCCGACAGCCACTATACCAATGAACTTGATCGCGAGGCGCACGAGATACTGCTGTGCGTGCAGACCGGCCGCACCATTGGCGATACCGACCGAATGGAGATGGAAATGGCCCTGTTCGTTTCCTCGCCCGAGGAGATCGCAGAGCGCTGGCAACACCTCTCTGAGGCCATAGCCAATACCGCGGTTATTGCAGAAAAATGCAATGTCGAACTAGAACTGGGCAAGATCTTACTGCCGCACTTTGAAGTGCCTACCAAGCAGACCGAAGGCGAGTACTTAAGCGAACTGTGCTGGCAGGGGCTTATGTGGCGCTATGGCGGCATAGCCAAAGAAGATACAGGTTTGGTAACAGAGGCCAAAGCCCGCAAGGCTCTGCCCAAAGAGGTAGTGGAGCGGGCCGATTATGAGCTGGGTGTTATTAGTAAGATGGGTTTTGAAAGCTACTTTTTGATCGTAGCCGATTTTATTAACTGGGGGAAAAACAGGGGAATCATCTTCGGCCCAGGGCGCGGTTCGGCAGCCGGTTCTATAATCGCATATGGCCTAAATATCACAGACCTCGATCCGCTCAAGTTCAATTTGCTGTTTGAGCGGTTTTTGAACCCCGATCGTATCAGCATGCCTGATATAGATATTGATATGCAGGATACCCGGCGCGGTGAGGTGATTGCCTATGTGACAGAAAAGTACGGCCAGGATAGGGTGGCGCAGATTATTACCTTCGGCACCATGGCCGCCCGCGCCGCCGTGCGCGATACCGGCCGTGCACTGGGCATGGCTTACGCTGAGGTCGATGCAATTGCTAAACTAGTACCCCAGCCGGTACAGGGCCGGCACGTGCCGCTTTTGAAATCGGCCAAGGATAATCCGGAGTTTAGGGCCGAGTACGAATCTAACCCTCGGGCCAAACGCTTGATCGATCTAGCCAGCCGACTGGAGGGCACTATTCGCTCTAACGGCGTGCATGCAGCCGGTGTGGTAATAGCGCCGGATGAAATCACCAAATACACACCATTGCAAAGGGCGCAAAAGGGCGGCACTTCCACCCAGTATGATATGTGGCCAATAGAAGACCTTGGCCTCTTAAAGATGGATTTCTTGGGCCTCTCCAACCTCACGATTATTAAGAATACGCTTAGAATAGTTAAGAGGGTTCATAATACTAATATAGATATCGCTGAAATACCGATTGATGATATTAAAACCTATGAGCTACTGGCCCGCGGCGATACCACCGGTGTGTTCCAGCTGGAATCAGCCGGCATGAAGCGCTATATTCGCGAACTTAAGCCAAACCGCTTCGATGACATTGTGGCCATGGTGGCACTTTACCGCCCCGGCCCTATGCAGTGGATCGATGATTTTATTGCCCGTAAGCATGGCCGGCGCCAAATTGAGTACTTGCATCCTACTATGGAATCGGCCCTGAAGAGTACATACGGTGTGGTGGTCTACCAAGAGCAGGTAATGCAGATTGCTAAGGAAATGAGTGGTTTTACTGGCGGCCAGGCCGACACTCTGCGCAAAGCCATTGGTAAAAAGATTCCTTCTGTCATGGCCAAGATGAAAACCGAGTTCATAGAGGGGGCTATTAAGGTCTCTCAAGTCGATCGCCAGGTAGTGGAGGATTTTTGGCTCAATCTCGAAGACTTTGCCGCCTACTGCTTTAATAAATCGCATGCCGCCTGCTACGCTATGATCGCCTACCAAACAGCCTACCTAAAAGCCCACTACCCGGCCGCTTTTATGGCAGCCCTTATGACGAGTGACCATGGCGATATAGACCGCATTGCAATAGAAGTGGCCGAGTGCCAGCGGATGGGCATTAAGATCCTGCCGCCAAGTGTTAATGAGAGTTTCCTGGAATTCGGCGTTATCCCAGAAACAGGCGATATTCGCTTTGGCCTGAGTGCTATTAAGAATGTCGGTACAGGTGCAATCGAGGCGATTCTAGCGGTACGCGAGGCTGAGCGTTTTAAATCGATCGAAGATTTTGCCAAAAGGGTGCCGGTTACAGAAACAAACCGTAAGGTTTGGGAGAGTTTGATAAAATCCGGCGCCATGGACGATTTCGGTGAGCGCGGCCAGCTACTGCACAACCTGGATTCCATTATGTCGTATGCCTCCAAAGCGCAGAAGAACGCGCTCTCTGGGCAGATCGACATTTTCGGTTCGCTGGGTATCGAGGACGCCGCTCCTGCTCTGCGTATGGATCTGCCGCCCGAGACCCTTTCACCCCGTGAGCAGCTGAGCTGGGAGAAGGAGCTATTAGGACTCTACCTTTCGCACCACCCCCTGGATGATTACGAGGCCTACCTTACAGACCACACTGTGCCAATCAAAGTCCTGACGGTAGAAATGGAGGGTAAGGCTGTGACCATCGGCGGTATTATTACGACGGTGCGTAAGATTACGACAAAAAATAATGCCATGATGGCCTTTGTGGGTCTAGAGGATAAGAGCGGGGAGAGCCTGGAACTGATTGTGTTCCCCCGTGCATACGAGGCCCAACCGGATTTGTGGGAGGCAGATAAGGTTATTAAGGTAGCCGGTAAGATCAGCACCAAAGACCGCGACGGGCGAGTGGGTACAGAGATAAAGGTAATGGTAGATCGGGCCGAACTGATAGATTACGACGCGGCTAAAAGTCATAAACCTTCTGCTAAGCCCAAGGCCGAAGCCAAGCCGCCCGAAGCGGAAGTAAAGGCAAAGCCTGAGGTGTTGGTAATTCGTCTAGCCAAAATGACCGATACCGGCATTCTGACCACAATTAAAGATATTCTAATGAAATATCCGGGTGCCAACCCCACCTGTCTGGTACTGCCGGGTGATCCGCCCAAAAAGCTGATACTACCTTTTAAAGTCACGTTCGATAGCAATCTGGTTCAGGAGCTGAAAGAGGCAATTGCTGATGGTGAGATTGCTCGCTTCCAGGCTTGATTAACAGATAGAGCTATGCTAAAGTACCCAAGTTATGCATCCCTTAATTAAAGAATTAGAAACCGCTCAGCGCAAACCGGCCATCTCTCCCGTAAGGTCGGGCGATACCGTGCGCGTACACCAGATGATTCGTGAGGGCGCCAAGCAGCGTGTGCAGATATTCGAAGGCGTTGTAATACGCACCCACCGCCTGGGCGAACTTTCGGCCTGCGTTACCGTGCGCCGGATAGCCAGCGGCATAGGGGTAGAAAAGACGTTCTTGCTGCACTCTCCTAATGTTACGAAAATTGAGATCGTGCGCCGGGCCAAGGTGCGCCGTAATTTCCTGAGCTACCTGCGCGAGCGCCGCGGTAAGTCGGCCCGTTTGCAAGAGGTGGCGTTTGATAAAGCGGCCGTTAACCAATCGCCGGTAGTTAAGGATGTTAAAGAAGATCCGCTAGCTGAGAGTAAAGATGCCGAAGTTACCGAGCTTGATACCGGCGCGGCTGAGGACATAAAGCCCGAGGAATCAACCGAAGAAGTAGCCAAGGACGAAGGCAAGGAGGCTGCTGCTGAGGAGCCAAAAGCTGATCCCGCTAACCCCGACGAAGAGACACTGAGCGACGAAGAAACCGCAGAAGGCGTCAGCGAAGCTGAGCCCAACAAACAGTAATTATTTAAACTTTTCTAAATTTGTTATTCTTGGTGTATGAAAATTACGCCAACCAGGCAGGCAGAAACGGAGCTTTGGCAGGCAGGTCATCGGTATGTGGTGGGGATAGATGAGGTAGGCAGAGGTGCACTAGCCGGGCCGGTTACGGCTGCGGCCGTAATTCTACCGGAGGATTGCGATCTGCCTATGGTGGCCGACTCTAAACTGCTAACACATGAGGAGAGGCATAAGGCCGCAGAGGCCATTAAGCGTACGGCTCTTGCTATAGGTGTCGGGTGGGTGGCAAATGGTGAGCTCGATAAATCGGGTTTAACATGGGCAGTTACCACTTCTGGCAAGCGCGCGCTTGCAAGCTTAGGCAACGGTATTGATGCCGTACTTCTGGATGGCAACCACAATTACCTCTCTGGTGCATACAGCTCCAGGGCTATAGTTGGCGCTGATGGCAGCTGCCTGTGTGTAGCGGCCGCATCGATTATCGCGAAAGTCGCACGTGATTCATATATGGAGCTACTGCATCGCACGTACCACCTATACGGTTTTGCAGGCCACAAAGGCTACGGTACTAAATTCCACCGGGCGGCTCTTGCGCAGTACGGCCCCAGCCCGCTGCACCGGTACTCTTACCAGCCGGTGAGGGAACTTAGCCTTGTCGGTTGAGATTGGCAAAAAAGCTGAAGATTGTGTAGCTGATTGGCTTGAACAAAAAGGCTATAAGGTGCTGGACCGCAACTGGCGGACGCCTTTTTGCGAAATAGACATAGTGGCTAGAAGGGGCAAAGTGGTAAGTTTTGTAGAAGTTAAATACCGCAAATCGGCTGCTTACGGCACCGGATTCGAATACATTACACCTGATAAAACCCGGCGCCTCAGAAGGGCAGCCACCGCTTGGGTGGCTAAAAACGGCTTTACAGGTGATTATCAGGTAGATATTGCATCTGTGGCTCCAGATGGGGGCTCCCTATCTGTAGAGTACCTGCCAAATGCTCTCTAGGCTATTGACAAACATAAGCTTTACTGGTATACTTTTCGCGTTGAGTTAACAGCTTAACGCTCCCTCTAAACCCGTACCAGGAGGTTGTGCATGAGTCTTCGGCGCCAGCTGGGTCTCACCCGCTTGTTCTTTCTGATCGGCATGATCGTCTTGATCGTGTCGGCTGTGGTTGCGGCTCAGGCTCCCGTGGGGCTCGATCGCAACCTGCAAGACCCTATAGGGTGGATCGGCATGACCATCGGGTCGCTCATCTTGATGATCGCTGTGTGCAAGCAGTACCTGCTCAAGCAGGACATCAAGCGGGCAGAGGGTGGGGAAGTGCCCCACACAGAAACGGCAGAGATGCCGGCCCGTGATACCAGCCGCAATTTGCGCGCGATTAAGCCCCAGAGGGGCGCAAGCAACGCATAAGGCGGTATAACCCCGCTCCTTAACCGGAGCGGGGTTTTCCTTTCCTTGACTAAATAGCTGTTTTTATTTACAATAATTGCACTTTCAGTCGGTTCCCAACCGGCTTTTTTCATCAAAAAATAAGGAAAATATGGAACAAGTTAACTTTCTAAAAGCTATCGATCTCTTAACAGAAGAAAAGAACCTGCCGCGTGAGCTGGTAGTAGAAACAGTAGAGGCCGCCTTGGCCGCCGCCTATAAGAAGGATTACGGCGATAAAGACCAAGTGGTGCGCACTAGATTAAACGAAAAAGACGGCTCGGTACAGGTTTACGTAACCAAAGAGATTGTAAAAACCGCTGAAGAGGTGGAAAACCCTCACCTGCAAATCAGCCTGGAAGAGGCTAAAAAGCACGATAAGGATGCCAAGGTTGGCGTTAAGACCTCGGCCGACGGCGAAGAAGAGCCGAATACCGTAGAGTATGAGGAGCACCCGAAGGATTTCGGCCGGGTGGCAGCTCAGACCGCTAAACAGGTAATTATTCAGCGTCTACGAGAAGCCGAGCGCGAGATCGTCTTTAACGAGTATAAAGATAAAGAAGAGACCGTCTTAAACGGTGTCGTGCAGCGAGTAGATGGCAACATTGTATACGTGGATCTCGGTAAATCGCTCGGTGTGCTGTTTGCTTCCGAGCAGATTCCGGGTGAGCGTTACTACAACGGGCAGCGGGTTAAAGTTTACGTAGTGCGGGTAGAGCAGACCAGCCGCGGCCCGCAGATTGTTCTCTCTCGGGCGCATCCTAATATTGTGAAGGCGCTTTTTGAGATGGAAGTGCCCGAGCTGGAATCCGGCGCAGTTGAAATTAAAGGCGTAGCCCGCGAGGCCGGCACCAGAAGTAAGGTGGCCGTACTCTCTAATACCGATGGTGTGGACGCGGTCGGTACGTTTGTGGGGGGCAGGGGCGCCCGGGTGCAGGCAGTGATGGGTGAGCTGGGCGAGGAGAAGATAGATATTATTCTCTACGACGAAGACCCCAAAACCTACATTATAAACGCGCTTTCTCCGACCAAGGTTATTAGTGTGGAACTGGATGAGAAGGAGAACAAGGCGACTGTAAAAGTGCCTGAAGACCAGCTTTCTCTGGCTATTGGTAAACAAGGCCAAAACGTGCGCTTGGCCGCTAAATTAACGAATTGGAATATTGATATTGTGAGTGCTGATGAATCTAAGGTAGAGGCTGTGGCCGAAGCCGCCACCGAAAAGAAGTCTGCCCGCCGTAAGGATCTGGAAGGCTCTTTGATTGAGGCTGTAGAGCAGCAGATCGCGGATGAAACTTCGACTGAGGCGCCAACAGCAGAAGAGGCACCTGAGCAGGCAGAGACACCTGAATTAGAAGAAGAGACAGCCGAAGCGCTAGGCCAAGAGCCTGCAGCATCAGAGGCAGATGCACCCAAAGAATAGGCAGTTTGCCTCGAAGTTTTGTTTAAAATACTGATTCACCCTGGCAGTTAGATGCTAAAATGGAAGTGTATAAGTAGGGAACGGCAAAATGGATCTTGGAGCACAGTTCGACAGGTTCACCGAGAACGCAAAAAAAAGTCTGGAAAATGCCGATATCATAGCTAGGGCTATGGCCTCTAGCTACATTGGTACAGAACACATCTTGCTGGGCGTACTGCAGCAAGAGAGTTCGATTGGTGCCAAGATTTTGCGCAATTCCGGAGTGACTATGGATAAAGCCCAAGAAATAATGAGCTACTCCCCGTCTCTGCTTCCTAAAACCAGTCACAAGGGACTTTCAGAAACGGCCAAGGCTACCTTAACTTACTCTTGGCGGGTAGCCCGTGATTTCGGCCAGCCCTATTCGGGCACTGAACATATCCTGTTCGCGATCCTTAGCCAGAAAAATGCCCGGGCCAACGCTCTCTTAAAAGACATCAAGGTCGATCCGTCTATTGTTCGCGTCGAGCTGGAAGGCTACTTGAGTAACCAGCAGTTCTTCTCGGGCGAAGAAGCCACCAAAACTTCTTCGGCCACCACCAAAAAGCCCAAAACCAAGACGCCGGCACTAGACAGCTTTGGGGTGGATTTAACAGCGGCAGCAGTGGAGGGCAAGCTAGATCCTGTAATTGGGCGTGAGACAGAGATTGGCCGGGTAATTACTATTCTCAACCGCCGCAGTAAGAATAATCCGGTGCTGATCGGCGAGCCAGGAGTCGGCAAGACCGCCATTGTCGAGGGCTTGGCCCAGAAGGTAGTTACCGAAGAAGTACCAGAGATGCTGCAGGGCAAACGGATTATTATGCTCGATCTGGCCAGTGTGATTGCCGGTACCAAATACCGAGGCGAATTCGAAGAGCGGCTCAAAAAGCTACTGGATGAAACCAAGGCTAACCGCGACGTCATATTATTCATAGATGAGCTGCATACGGTAGTTGGCGCCGGAGCGGCCGAGGGCGCGATTGATGCCGCTAACATTTTGAAGCCGGCCTTAAGTCGCGGAGACATCCAGGTAGTTGGTGCTACCACGATTGAGGAATACCGTAAACACATAGAGAAGGATTCAGCTTTGGAGCGCCGATTCCAGTCGGTGCAGGTACCAGAGGCTTCAGTAGAGGAAACTATTGAAGTTCTGCAGGGACTGAGAGCTAAGTATGAGGAGCACCATCGGGTAGAAATTACCGATGATGCTATTGCACATGCCGCCAAGCTAGCCCAGCGTTATGTTGCCGACCGTTTTCTGCCAGATAAAGCCATTGATTTGATAGATGAGGCGGCTTCTCTGGTGCGAATTAAGCGCGGTGCTTCCAGTAAGCCCTTGCGAGGCCTGCAGAAGCAAATGGCCTCTATTCAGAATGAAATTGAAGAATCGGTGAATGAGGAAGATTTTGAGATGGCCGCAAAACTTAAGACTAAAGCCAGCCAACTAGAGCAGAAGATACAGGCAATGCAGGCTAAAGAAGGCGTGGGCCGCGAGTCGCTTAGGATTACGGCTCATGAGATAGCCCAGGTAATTAGCGTGATGACGGGCGTACCGGTGACACGGCTGATAAATACCGAGATCCAAAACCTAGTAAAGCTCGACCAGTCTCTGGCTAAGCGCGTAGTGGGGCAGAGTGAGGCCGTGGCAGCCATAGCTAAATCGATCCGCCGCAGCCGTACCGGTATTAGCGACGCGCGCCGCCCGATTGGATCATTTATATTCCTGGGTCCAACCGGTGTCGGTAAGACCGAGCTGGCTAGAGTGCTGAGCGATGAGATATTTAACAGTCGCGACGCACTGGTAAAGATCGATATGAGTGAGTTTATGGAAAAGCATAATGTCGCCCGTTTGGTCGGCGCTCCGGCCGGATATGTCGGCTATGATGATGGTGGCCAGCTAACAGAAGTGGTACGCCGCAAGCCTTACAGTCTAGTACTGTTTGATGAGATAGAAAAAGCCCACCCAGATGTGTTTAATATGCTGCTGCAGATTCTGGAGGACGGCTATGTATCAGATGCCAAGGGGCGCAGGATCGATTTCCGCAATACGGTGATTATTATGACCTCCAATGTGGGGGCTGAGAATTTGCGGCAGGCGGCGCGTCTGGGCTTTAAGACCGACACTCCCGCTGAAGAAAAACTGCTGCAGGAGCGCCACGAGGAGGTTAAGGAGCAGGTGCTGGAATCATTAAAGAAGACCTTCCGCCCCGAGTTCCTTAACCGTATCGATGACACTATAGTATTCAAACCGCTCTCTAAGCTGGATATTAAGAAAATCCTGGCGCTGCAGTTAGATGATTTAGGCAAGCGCTTGGGTGAACAGAATCTTATTATTAAGGTCCAGCCATCGGCAAAAGATTTCTTGATAGAGAAAGGTTACAACATCGAGCAAGGCGCCCGCCCGATGCGCCGGGCGATTCAGGATTACATTGAGGATCCGCTGGCTGTCGGCTTATTGAGCGGCGAGTTTAAAGAGGGCGATACGATTGCCGTGGCCGCTAAGGACGGCCAGCTCATTCTAAAGGCTTTGGCCAAGATTAAATCTTAAATAAATAAACTGTTTGCTTTTTGTTCGGTTTTTATGATACAATTCGGTTATGGCTAAGACCTTAACTCAATTTGTATGCGAGGAATGCGGTGCTCGTTATTCCAAATGGAGCGGCAAGTGCGTAGAGTGCGGCCGCTGGAACAGCCTGCTTGAACAGGTGCCGGCCAGCTCCAGCCGGTTTGCGGGAGCGACGGCCCTAAAGCCCGAAAGACTGGCCTCTATATCATCTGCTAAGATGCCGCGGATCGATACCGGCATACCGGAAGTAAATCAAGTCTTGGGCGGCGGCATCGTACCCGGCTCGGTCATGTTGCTTTCGGGCGATCCAGGCGTGGGCAAATCGACCCTGGTGCTACAGGTAGCAGCCAGGGTGGCCGCTGGCAGTACCGTACTATACGTGAGCGGCGAGGAGTCGGCCAGCCAGATAAAGCTGCGCTCGGAGCGCCTTAAGCTGGCAGATATTAACCTGGATTTGCTCACAGAAACCGGAGCTGAGCAGATAGTCGCTACGATTGCAGCCGGGCAGTACGATTTGGTTATAATAGATTCCATACAGACTTTGGGGGTAGAAAGCCTGACGGGCAGCCCTGGTACGGCCGGGCAGATTACCGCCAGCGCCCAGATACTGCAACAGGTAGCCAAGCGCACCCATACGGCTGTACTGATAATAGGCCATGTAACCAAAGAGGGGTTGATTGCCGGGCCGAAGATTCTAGAGCATCTAGTAGATGTGGTTATTTACCTGGAAGGCAGCCGCTACGGTACCTTTAAAGCCTTAAGGGGGGTAAAGAATCGCTTTGGAGCCGTTAGCGAGGTTGGCATTTTTGAAATGCGTGATTCTGGGCTTGTACCGGTACCAAACCCTTCGGAAGCGTTACTGGCAGAACGCCAAACAGCGCCTGGCTCGGTGGTGCTGGCCACGCTGGAAGGAACCCGCCCCCTACTGGTCGAGGTCCAGGCACTGGTATCCAAAAGTCCCTTCGGCTACCCCAAGCGAACTGCAGCTGGCTTTGATATTAACCGCCTAAATGTCTTGGTAGCGGTCTTGCAGAAGCGTACTGGGCTGAATTTGAGTGATCAGGACATTTATGTTAACATCGTTGGCGGACTGAAGATCACCGAACCGGCCGCCGATCTGGCAATTATTTTAGCAATCGCGTCTGCGTATAAGAATCAGCCGGTTGCCCATAATCTCATAGCATTTGGCGAAGTCGGTTTAAGCGGAGAGATACGGTCTGTCAGTAATGTGGAATCCCGCATAGCTGAATCTAGGAAACTGGGCTTTAAGTCGGCTCTAATGCCGCTATCTAAGGTAAAAGGCCGCACCGGCCAAGTAGCGAATATCGCCCAAGCCGTAGAAACTGCCCTACATTAAACTAAATAGGAAATTAATATGGAATTATTTTTAATTGGCCTGCTTGCTTTTGCCGCAATGCTAAGCGCGGCCATTGCAGCTAAGGCAATAGCAGCTAGAAACGCGGCAGTAAACCCTAATCTATTGGCTGCATCAGAGATTCTAGTAGATACATCGGTGATTATAGATGGCCGGATTGCAGATATAGCGCGAGCCGGTTTTGTGCCCGGTAAGCTGCTGGTGCCGAGATTTATTCTGGCGGAATTACAGAATATTGCCGATTCTAGCGATAGCCTGCGCCGCAGTCGCGGGCGCAGAGGGCTGGAAATGCTTAATACCATTAAGACGGCCGAGGGTGTGCATTTAGAAATTATAGAAGATGACCCTGAGGATGTAGAAGAGGTAGATGCCAAGCTGGTGCATCTAGCCAGAAAGCTAGGTACACAAATATTAACTACCGATTACAACTTGAATCGGGTAGCCCAGATCGAAGGCGTCAGGGTGCTTAATATTAATGAGCTTTCAAACGCTATCCGTCCAGTCGTACTTCCTGGCGAGCAGATGATGGTAAAAGTAGTGCAGGCCGGCAAAGAGAAGGGGCAGGGGGTAGGCTATCTGTCTGACGGAACTATGATTGTAATCGACCGCGGCGATAGGCTGATTGGCCAGGAGTTGCTAGTAGAGATTACCCGCGTATTCCAAACCGTAGCCGGCAAAATGCTGTTTGCGGTACCGGTTAAATCTGATAGCGGCCAGCCCCCTAAACGGCACAGTCGGCAGCGTGGCCAGCGCCCACAAGCCAGTGGCGCTAAAAACCGCCATCGCACAAATCGAAATATAGAAGACGACTTAGTAGAGTTAACCGCCTAACCACCATGAAATTATTGGATCTGAAAACTTCTTAAGACAGTTTGAGTAAGCAGGGTGCCACCATGGTAGGCCTGTACATACCATGTGTAATTACCGGGCGGAATGAAGGGCGTGGGAAAGGTATATGAGGTCGAGTTACCGGCATTATTACTCTGATTACCGCCTGGTCCGCTTACCGATATAATGTACTTATTTGCACCTCCCGCGGTAGTCCACCTAAAGTTAATACTAGATCCTGGCCCAAATACGACTCCGTTACCCGGGGCTGTGCCTTCAAAACCGCTGGTGCTGGTAACATTAACCGCCTCCTCATCTGTACCCTCGTATAGAGCCGTGTCGCTCACTTTGGCTTTAATCGTATGGCTGCCGGTAGCAGGGGGGTTATAAGTGAATTCGTATGAGCCTCCGCCGGTAGTTGATATCACCTGATCATCGAAGTAAATCGTAAGATTATTCACGGCGTGAGTGCCCTGGCTGACGTCGGCTCTTATGTTCAGCGGCCCGTTGCCGCTCACCGTTAAATTTACCGATGGCTTCGTATCGCTGCATTTATGGACGTCGTCTGATTCAGTCGGCAGTCCGCCCCCGGCACTGAAGCCCATGCTTTTTGCCAATGCCTGCACCGGCCCATTCCAGCGGCTATAAGCTGGGTCACTTGCGGGAATTTCAGCATCCATTTGGCCAGAGGTTACTTCCTGCACAGCGGACGGCGGAGTACAGTCAGTGGCTAGCTTGCCAGATACCTTATCTATTTTACCGGTCTTAACCGCCCCAGCTGTTTCTGGTTTATACCAAGAGGGGAATATATCGGTGCGGGTCTTTGGGCTGCCTCCCGATGTTGGCAGGGCGCCTGTATTGGCATCAAGTGTGACCTGTTTTATACCGGCTGGCTTTTCGAACTGCTCGTTCTTAATCTGTACACGCTTATCTGTAATAAAGCTCTTGAACGCCGGCGCCGAAACGGCACTGGCTGCTTTGGTCATCGACTTATTATCGTTATTACCGGCCCAGACGCCCACTACTATGCTTGGCGTGTAGCCCATGGTCCAGGCGTCTCGATAGTTTTCGGTCGTACCGGTTTTAATAGCGGTGTTTAAGCCAGGAGTTTGCAATGCTCCGCCAAATATATACTGCCCGGCGGCTTTATCGCTTAATATGTGGGAAATCAAATAAGCAATCTGCGGGTCCAGTGCTTTTTTAGGCTGGGCTTTTTTGGATTCTTGCAATGTCCGTCCTCGGGCATCGGTAATCTTAACCACACCGGTAGAAGGGTAATGTTTACCGCCGTTCGCAAACGTCTCATAGGCGTTAGCCATATCTACCAGCTTGACCTCGCCTGAACCCAAAACCAAGCTTAAGCCATACTTGGAGGAGTCGCTATTCAGGGTAGAAATACCCATTTTGCGCGCCTGGGTTAGACTGTCTTTGATGCCCGCAAGGTATAGTGCTTTAACAGCCGGTATGTTTAGCGAACCGGCTAGTGAGGCGCGCACAGATTGAACACCGTAAGTACGATCGGTATAGTTTTCTGGTTTGTAGCCGCCGCCGAAATCTGTTGTTACATCATACATAGTGCTGCCCGGGCCCCAGTTTTTTTTGAACATTGTGGCGTACACCAGCGGTTTAAAGCTCGAGCCGGGTTGGCGGTGGGCGGCCGCTACGTTAAAGGCGCCAAATTTTTCATCGTTGTAATCATATGAGCCAACCATGGCTAAAATCTCGCCGCTCTTAGGATCGGTAGCAACCAGCGCGGAGTTACTTCCGCCCAGTCGACGGACATTACCCATATTTTTCTGAACCGCATCAATGGCCGCTGCCTGTTTCTCTAAATCTAGGCTGGTAATCACCTTTAGGCCGCCCTGCTCAACCACTCGTGTGCCATACTTATTCGCCAGCCGTTCTTGCAGGAACTGGGTGAAATGCGGAGCCTTCGATTTAGATGCAATATTCGGCCTGGGGTTAAGTTTACTTAGAGTGTCTACGCTTTTCGCGGCCTTGGCCTCTTCATTCGTTATAAAGCCTTGCTCTGCCATACGGCTGAGTACCAGATGCTGTCGGGCTATCAAGGCGTCGCGATGGTTGCCGTAAGGCGAGTAGTAGGTGGGTGCTTGCGGCATAGCGGCCAGCAGTGCCGCCTCATCTAATGTTAGTTCGTGCGGCTCCTTTGGTACTTTCCTATCCTCAACATCTTTAGAGAAGTAGGTATTGGTAGCGGCTTTTATACCATATGATTGCGATCCGTATGGAATTTCATTCAAATAGAGCTTTAGAATGTCATCTTTCTTATAGAGCTGCTCGATTTCAATCGCTAGAATCAGCTCTTTGACCTTGCGCGAGAGGGTGCGCTCTGGGGATAGCAGGGCGTTTTTTACATACTGCTGGGTAATGGTTGAGCCTCCGCCCTTGCTTGGGTCACGGAAAACTACACCTGTAAATGCCCGGCCGATACCGAAAATACTAAAGGCCCCATGCTTGAAGAAGTCCTTATCTTCGATCGCAACGGTGGCTTTTTTGATATTGTCCGGCATTTCGTTGAACGCGATTACGGTTCGGTTTTTATCGCCGTGCACTTCGTAAATCAATGTCTGGCCGGTGCGGTCGTAGAAGCGGGTGTTCTGAGCGCCTATCCGGGCGTTGATCTTACCCGGACTAGGAAGGTCTTTGGCGAAGTAAAGAAAAATTAAAAATAGGAATAAAGAACCTACTCCGGCGATCTTGGCCGCGCGGCGAGCACCAGCTTGGTTGAGCCAGTAGCGCTTGAATCCAGTGGGTGTAAATGAGGTGGAAAAGAGTTTGAGCTGGCCTTTAAAGCCTTTAGCTCCTCCTCTTAGCACCCTGCGTCTTTTCATAGCAGTATTATAATGTTTGCGCTTGCTCTAGTCGAGGTTTTCTTGGGTTCCCAGACCACCGGTTATTCCTTATGGTATATTGTTAGAATGAATGAACTTATTTCTCGAGGCATCAGCGAAGTCATTACAGAGGCTGAGCTGACCCGTGCCCTAAAGGGCAAAAAAATGCGATTGAAGTTGGGAGTAGACCCCACTAGCCCCGATATTCACTTGGGCCATGCCGTGGTTTTGCGAAAGCTGCGCCAATTTCAGGACCAGGGCCATACGGTTATTTTTCTAATCGGAGACGCGACTGCCAGAGTAGGGGATCCCTCCGGTATAAACAAAACCCGGCCGGTGCTTTCAGACAAAGAAATTGAAGCTAATGCCAAGACTTATCTGGCACAAGTCGGTAAAATCCTGGATCTTAAGAAGGCGGAAATACGGCGTAATAGCGAATGGCTAGATAAGCTCGACTTAGCAAAATTGCTAGAGCTGGCCGGTAAGTTTACAGTTGCCCAAATCATCGAGCGCGATGACTTTAAAACCCGCTTAAAGCAAGGAGTAGAAATCTCCCTCCATGAAATCCTCTATCCATTGATGCAGGCCTATGATTCAGTATGCCTAGAGGCCGATGTGGAGTTTGGTGGCACCGATCAGCGTTTTAATATGCTGGCCGCCCGCAATTTGCAGAAAAAACTGGGGCAGAGGCCACAGCAGATAGTAATGTGCCCCTTGCTGGTAGGTACTGATGGCGTACAGAAGATGAGCAAATCCTTTGGAAACTACATAGGGATTACCGATACGCCTGCTGATATGTACGGTAAAGTGATGAGCCTGCCAGATGCTTTGGTCGGCTCATATTATGAGCTTTGCACTGATGTTCCTATGAATGTAATTAAGCAAGTCATAGCCGATATTGCGGCGGGGGCCAATCCGCGTGATACCAAAGCCTCCCTGGCCCGCGAAATAGTCAGGCAGTATCACGGAGAGAAGGAGGCAGCAGGTGCCGAGGAAGGGTTTAATAAACAGTTCAGAGATAAACAGGCCCCCGAGGATATTACGGAAGAGAAGATTACTAAAGCTGCTTGGGACCCGGCAGAGCTGCTGGTTGGGTTGGGTCTTGCCAGCAGTAAATCGGAGGCCAGGCGCCTGATAAGCCAAAAGGGCGTTAAAATTGCAGGCCAGACTATAGACGCGGATAACGTCAAGGTAGGTGATGGTGATATCGTTCAGGTCGGCAAGCGCCGGTTCGTCAAACTGCACCTGAGCTAGCATGTATTTAGACCGCTCGGTAGAAACCTTGAAGGGTGTCGGGCCGCTAGCGGTAAAAAGACTTGCCCGCCTTAAAATTACAACTGTTGGCGAACTGCTGAATCACTACCCTCGCCGTTATGATGATTTTTCTAATATTATTCCAATCCGCTCAATGCGGCCGGGCCTTGTAACTTTCCGGGCCGAGGTGGTTGCCATTGCTAACCGCCGGGCGCGCAGTCGCCGGCTGTCTATTACCGAGGCAATCCTTACAGACGAGACCGGTACGGTAAAGGTTGTGTGGTTCAACCAACCGTACCTTACCCGTAGCTTCCCTCCCGGCAAGCGGGTGCTTGTTTCGGGAAAGCTGGAGTTTAAGAACAGTGACCTGGCACTGCAAAGCCCGGCTATAGAAGAAGATAATGGTGACCCAAAGCATACGGCTCGCATTGTGCCGATTTACCCTGAAACAGAAGGGCTTACCTCAAAACAGCTCAGGGGTTTTATTATGCCGCTTTTGCATCGCGCCAGAGAGCTGCCAGAGACTCTGCCCGCAGAAATCCTAAAAGCCGGTAAGCTTGCGCCATTTGGTGAGGCCTTAACCGAAATCCACGCGCCCTCTAGTCGGCAGAAATTAGAGCAGGCCCGTCGCCGCTTTGCGTTTGAAGAACTGTTCTACGTTATTGCCGCTAGCCTAATTATAAAAAGTGAAATTAAGACTGAGCAGGCTCCTGTGATACCCCTGGATGCTGACGTGGCAAAGAAGTTTACTGCCGCGCAAGACTTCGATTTAACCGATGCCCAGCGCAAGGCCGCCTGGCAGATTCTGCAGGATATGTCTGGAGAGCGGCCGATGAATCGCTTGCTAGAGGGTGATGTAGGTAGCGGTAAGACGGCTGTAGCGGCCCTGGCTGCTACCATGGCAATGGCCGGTGGGCTTCAAGCTGCTCTGATGGTGCCGACCGAAATCCTAGCCAAACAGCATTTTGCCAGGCTGACACCCCTACTAAAACGGCTGGGGTACCAGACGGTACTACTAGTAGGCAGTCAAACGGCTAAAGCCAAGCAAGAAGCAAATAAACAGTTGGCCAGCGGCACAGCTCATCTTACTATCGGTACGCATGCTCTTCTATCAGAGGGTGTTAGTTTTGCCAACCTGGGGCTGGTGATTATAGACGAGCAACATCGCTTTGGTGTGTCTCAGCGACAGACGCTTAAAACTAAAGCCGGCTGCCTGCCGCACCTTTTAAGCATGACGGCCACCCCTATACCCAGAAGCCTGGCGCTGACTGTGTATGGCGATCTGGATATTTCGGTTATAGATGAAATGCCACCGGGGCGAAAAAGTGTGGCCACTAAGCTGGTGGAACCGGATAAAAGAGACAGTGCGTATAAATTCATTGATACTCAGCTCGCCCGCGGCCGGCAGATGTTTGTAGTCTGCCCGCTGATTGAAGATTCGCATGTACTAGAGGCCAAAAGCGTAACGGCCGAGGCCGAGAGGTTGGCCAAGGGGCCATTTAAGCATCGCCGGATTGGTGTGGTGCATGGCAGGCTTAAGCCAGCGGAGCGCGATGCCGTTATGGGGCGGTTTGCAGATGGCAAGCTTGATATATTGGTGGCTACCAGTGTGATTGAGGTTGGAGTAGATATCCCCAATGCCAGCATTATGCTAGTGGAAGGTGCGGAGCGTTTTGGCCTGGCCGCTCTGCATCAGCTGCGAGGTCGTATCGGGCGCGGTACGCATAGCTCATACTGTTTGCTGTTTACGGGTACTGAGGGTGGTGACGCATTTCGCCGTTTGCAGGCACTAGAGAGGACCCAGGATGGTTTCAGACTTGCTCAGATTGATCTTGAGTTGCGCGGACCGGGGGAGATTTACGGCCAAAAGCAGCACGGCATATTAGACCTGCGCTTGGCTGATTTGAGCGATACGAAGCTGGTAGCCAGCGTGCGTAACATTACGGCCGACTTTGTGGCCGAGCCTCAGGCCATGCTACAATACCCAATAGTTTTAGAGCGCATCAATCGCTTAAAAGCGATGACATCGCTCGATTAAGGGGCATTAAATGTATTCAGGATTCGTTACATCACGCAAGGCGGTCTCTAGTATTGGCATTCACCAAAAGTTCGATACAGCAGCCTATGAAATGATTCGTTCTTACCTTAAGGAAGATACATTTCCACCGCTCAAGCAAATATTGCATTTTGAAGGTATCAATGGCCCAGACGGTCTAAAGGTAAAATCGCCCGGCCGGCAGGAGCCAGGGCATCTCTATAACCCCAGCACCGATGTGGGGCCGATTCCAGAGAATATCTTGGGGCATTACCGAGTATTGGTTGATGCCTTGGCAAAAGAAGATTTAGTAAGGGCGGCTTTTGAGGCGGCCTGGATGGGTCATTACATTTGCGACGGTCTGACCCCTGCCCACCACTTTCCGCTAGAAGAAAAGATTGCCGAGCACTCCTCCAAGGTAAAAAACCCCAATTCCAGCTTTTTTAAACACAAAGTCTTTGTACGGGGTGAGGCACCGCGTGATATATTCCGGAAAGGCTGGGCTATTTGGGGCGGCAAAGGGCTGCTGACCACTCACTTTAATTTTGAAATGGGTGTAGTCATGGCTATGTTCGGCACCCGGCTGCGGGTTAAGCTCGATCCGGCAAAATTAGCTCGCGCCAGGCAGATTGGCCCGATCGAGTTCTTTAAACAAGAATCGCGAGATATTGCCAGTCTTCACATATACGAAACCTTTTATGAGACGGGTTGGAACTCAAGGGTGGCTAGATTGGTTAAGCACCGTCTCTCGCCGCAAACGGTTCATACGATTGGCGTCATTTGGCTGCTGGCCTACCTTGAAGCTCAGCAGAAAACCGCTACCGTAAAGCTTAAATCTAAACCAGCACCCAGAGTAGCAGTCAGGGTCTAGCGTGAGGATAATAGCCGGTAAGTTTGGCAGCCGGAGTTTGTCGGCCCCGGCAGGCATGGCCACCAGGCCTATGGCCGACAAAGTGCGCGGTGCTATGTTTGATGCCCTGGGAGATGTTACCGGTTTTGTTGTGCTAGACGTGTATGCCGGCAGTGGGGCGATTGGATTGGAGGCTCTTAGCCGTGGCGCCAGTAGCGTGGACGCGCTAGAGACGGGTGGGCAGGCGCAGGCTGTTATTCTAAAGAACGTTTCAGAACTAGGTGTGGCGGCCGATTTTCATCTTTATAAGGCCGGAGTAGAGCGGTGGCTGAAGTTCCCGGAGCAGCAGCAGCCGGCACCGCGCTATAATCTGATTACGGCCGATCCGCCTTACGATAAGCTGGACGTCGGCATTCTGGGCCAGCTGGCAGGTTTTTTACTCGCTGGTGGGCAAATGGTCGTTTCGCACTCTAGCAGGCAGCCCTCTCCTGATGTAAAATCATTAGAGCTTGAAAAGACAAAAACTTATGGCGATTCAGCCCTGAGTTTCTACAACCGTTCAAGCTGATGCGGGGATGTGGTGGAATGGTAGACACGCTAGTTTTAGGAACTAGTGCCGCAAGGCGTGAAGGTTCAAGTCCTTTCATCCCCACCAATTAGATTTATACTTGCAAGACAGTTCTTATACTGGTTTACTAACCTTGTCTACTTCTAGCACATCTACAAAGAAGGTTGGGTTATGGGAGAAGTTGTAGATCGGTCTTTTTTTCAAGAAGCTTCATCTACCATTAGGATTGCCATAGAGGCAGTTCGCCAGAGTGATACCAAGCGCAACAAAGCAGTACTCGCTCTCGCCCGTCACAATGCCGAAAGAATCGGCTACACGTGGGATTCCCTTCCCTGGAGGAATGACGATCTGATAAAAAATGATCAAGCCTACTTTGTCATGAATGCTATGGATAGCATTGATATGCTCATAGAGGCTGGCTTTATAGATGCCGAAGTACCGCCTGAGGCAATTGAGTATCGTAGAGCCGGCAAGGCTCATCATAACTCAATGTTTCCAGGCTAACGGGCCCAAGGAAGAAGGTACGCTTTTTCTCTGGGCCTTTTTCTTTTTAATCCGCCAATTGATTAAAAAATCGCTTTGTGGTGAAATATCTAGGCCTTGAAAACTAGGGAAAGGATGGAGGTGCCGCACAGATCATTGCTGTTCTTTACAGTTACAGTTGAGTTCGGCAACAAAAGCCGCCAAGCCGTCCACAAGGGCGCAGATCATGATTACCTGGTTTACCTTCATACCGAGGACATCGACCGAGAGAAGCTGACCGTTCGGGATAATTTTTACCGCTATTCAGTACGCTTGCTTGAGACCTTGCTCTGGGAGCACAAAAAGGGCGGTTTGTATCTTGCGATCGGTATCGGCTACGACCTGCAGTCCGATGAGATGGGCGTGGTCTATGAATCGATCGACTGCAATGAAGACAAGTGGTTTTTCAGGCCATGCGAAGGCAGTCACGGCTTTTTCTCAGATGGCCGCTTTATTCCAGCCAGGGCATAGACCCGCACCAAAACGGTGCGGGTCTTTTTCTTTGTGCCGATGACATTTTGGCTTAGCTTTGCTACAATACGCAGCTATGAGTTCTGAAATCATCAAAAAAAGCGAGACCGAAGTTACTTTGCTGATCAAAGTCAGCGAGACCCAGCTGAAAAAAGAGCATACCGGTGTCATTAACCACTTGCGCGCTGGCGTTAAGGCGGCGGGCTTTCGCCCCGGTAAAGCTCCCGACAATATCGTGGAGCGCGAGGTTGGTGCTGCCACCGTTCAGAGTGAGGTGATACAGACGGCTATTAATCACTATTATGGCCACGCCTTAGAAGATGCCAAGATTGCCGCTATCGGCCACCCGGATATTCAAATTAAAAAATTCGTACCCTACACCGAGCTGGAGTTTGAGGCCAAGGTAGAGATTCTGCCGGCTGTAAAACTGCCCGATTACACCAAGATAAAAATGGCTAAGCCCCAAGTTAAGATAGAAGACGACAAACTGCAGGAAGTGATCGAAGATCTCCGCCGCCGCATGGCCAAGCGCAATAAAGTTGATCGTGCCGCTAAAACCGGCGATGAAGTGCTGTTTGATTTTGCGGGCACCAAGGACGGCAAGCCGGTGGAGGGGGCGACCGCCAAAAACCACACCTTAAAGCTTGGCTCAAACCAGTTTATTCCTGGCTTTGAGGAGGAGCTGGTGGGTCTAGCGCCAAAAGCCGAAAAAACCTTTACCATTACTTTTCCCAAGGATTACCACCAAAAGGAGCTGGCAGGTAAGCCAGTGGAGTTTGCTATTACCCTGCACGAAGTTACAGAACTTGCCTTGCCGGAGCTTAACGATAAATTTGCTGCCGAAGTCGGCCCGTTTAAGAACGTAGACGAACTTACAAAAGACATTAAGGATCAGCTGAAGGTTGAGGCTGAGCAAGAGGCCAATCGCCAGTATGAGAATGAACTGCTAGAAGAAATCGTAAAAGCGAGCAAGCTTACCCTGCCTCAGCATTTGCTTTCGCACCAGGTGGATCGACTCAAGAGCGAGCTAGAGCAGAGATTGGCCACCAGCGGCCTGGATATGCAAAAGTACCTTAAGCTGCAGAATAAAACAGCCGAAGAGATGGAGGCCGAACTAAAGCCCGAGGCCGAGCGCCGGTTGGCATTGGCTTTAGTGCTACGCGAAGTGGCCGCTAGAGAAAACCTAAAGGTAAGCCCGGAGGAAATAGAAGCCGAGCTGACGCTACTCAAGCAGCGCTATACCGATAGCACTATGCAGAAAGAGCTGGAGAGCGAGAAGGTGAAAGAAGATATTTATAACCACTTAATGACGGCTAAAACAGTCCGCTGTTTGGTTGAATACGCCTCCAAATAAACTTATAATATTGGCAGTCGTAAGCAGCGAGTGCTAAAAGGAGATGGCAATGTCAGACAACAACCTTAGGAATCAAATTCTAATTCCGACTGTTATAGAAAAGACTGCCATGGGCGAGAGGGCCTATGACATTTATTCTCGCCTGCTGAAAGAACGTATTATCTTCCTAGGCAGCGAGATAGATGAAACTGTTGCCAACCTTGTTATTGCCCAACTGCTTTTTTTAGAAAGCGAAGACCCCAAAAAAGATATCGAGCTCTACATTAATAGCCCGGGAGGCTCAGTGTATGCCGGTATGGCCATACTTGATACGATGAACTTCATTAAGCCCAATGTTGCAACTGTTTGCGTCGGTATGGCCATGAGTATGGGTGCAGTACTGCTTGCCGGCGGCGCCAAAGGCAAGCGCTCGGCGCTAGCTAATGCCCGCATAATGATGCACCAGCCGTCTTCAGCATTCTCTGGCACTACAGCTGATATAGAAATTTCGGCCCGTGAGGCGCTTGGGTTTAGGGAGAGGATTAATAAAATTTTAGCTATCGCCACAGGTCAGCCTATTGAAAAGATTCACGGGGATACCGACCGTGACTTTTACATGGGGGCAGATGAGGCCAAAAAATATGGCCTCATAGACAACATAGTCGTTAAGAGGGGATAAGAGCTTATCTGGCTCAAGGTACTCGACACCAGGCAGTGGGCGCTCTATATTAAGCTTAATCAATAAACTTAAGGATACCGGTGAACAATTATCTGCAGCTGCTGCGCAACTCAAGCTTCGTTAAGCTTTGGGGTTCGCAAATATTCTCTCAGGTTGCTCAGAACTTACTGTTCTTCGCTTTAATCATCCGCGTTTTCGAACTGGCAGCCGAAACCAAGTTCGCTAACGTGTCGGTGGCAATGCTGGTGCTGGCCTTTGGTATCCCCGCCATTCTGTTTGGGCCACTGGCAGGAGCTTATGTTGATTATTGGAACCGCAAATGGGTGCTGGTGGTTTCTAATATTGCCCGGGCTATGCTTGTGCTTGCATACCCTCTAGTGGAAACTAATTTTTTCTTAGTCTTGGCTGTAAGCTTCGCTATCGCGACCATCAGCCAGTTCTTTGTGCCGGCCGAAGCGGCCTCTATCCCGCGATTGGTTAAAAAGAATCTGCTGGTCTCGGCCAATGCCCTGTTTGTACTAACCTTGTATGCTTCGTTCATAGTCGGTTATGGCTCTTCGGCACTCTCCATAAAGCTGGCAGGCCCGCATGGCCCGTACGTGGTGGCGGCTATTCTTTGGCTGGCGGCTACATTGCTTGATCTGATGCTGCCTTCGCTGGAGGCCGCCTACCATAAAAGGCACAAGCTATCTAACGATGTCTCGAGGGTTATGGCCGAAACCAGGCAGAATCTGCAGACGATTCTGGCAAGCCATAAGCTCTACTTTCCGATTCTACAGCTTACTATCACCCAATCGGTAGTCGGTATCGTACTGGCATTGGCGCCGGCTATGTCATTGGCTCTGCTCAAGATCCCGCTGACAGATTCAAGCTCCTTGTTGTTCTTGCCGGCCGGCCTGGGGCTGATAGCGGGGGTAATGTTAGTGAATAATCTGAGCAGTCGTCTTAGCCTTTGGCAGCTTGTGGCCTTGTGCTTGGTAGCGGCCAGCATAGGCCTGACTATGCTGGGTCTTAGTGGGCAGCTTTATCGCCATATCGGCGGCTTCAATGGCTTTAGTATCAGTGTAGTGAGCTGGACGGTTGCAGGTTTACTGCTTGTATTGGCGCTGCTGCATTCAATGATCAGTGCCGCCTCCCAGACTATGCTGCACCAAGCCACAACCGACGAGACGAGGGGTAAGGTGTTTGGCGCGCTGGGAATGATGGTTAATATTGCAGCCACCCTGCCGGTATTTTTTGCTGGCATCCTGGCTGATCTCTTCAGCGTTACTAAGGTGCTTACGGCCCTAGGGGTGGTGCTGACTGTTTATGCCATCTTCCAATACTACTCAATTGGGCGTCTAGCGCGTCCGGCTCCCTGGTGGCGAAAACTATTGACAAGAGTATCTAAATAAGCGAATATTAGACCCAAGAGGAAGCTTAAATCGCGAAGTAGGGTCGCCTGCCTACTTTTTTTGCGTGTAGGACTTTCGTATCTCTTTACTTCCTGGGATGCGAAAGCTCTAGAAGCCGATTTAGATAAATACCTCTTGGTTAATTTAATAATCAAAGAGGAGACAGCCTTTTGGCATCAGCCCAACCCACCCGCCGTTATTTCAATAAAACCGAGGAAGTTCTACCTCTGCCGAATCTCATCAAAGCCCAGAAGGATTCATTCGACTGGTTAATAGGTGAAGGTCTGGCGGAGCTGTTTGCTTCTATCAGCCCAATAGAAGACTTTACCGGCAAGAGCCTCGCGCTCTACTTTAAGGATTTTCACTTCGAAGAGCCTAAGTACGATGCTGCAACTTCAAAAGCTAAGAATGTAACCTACGAAGTGCCGCTAAAAGCCCAGGTAAGGCTTGAGAACAAAGAGACTGGTGAAATTAAAGACCAAGAGATATTCCTGGGCGATTATCCATGGATGACCGACCGCGGCACCTTTATTATTAATGGTGTAGAGAGAGTCATTGTATCCCAGCTAGTTCGTTCGGCTGGGGTTTTCTTTATGGCCGAACCGGCCGGTGGGCGCAACCTGTACGGTGCAAAAGTTATTCCTGACCGCGGTGCCTGGCTAGAGATGGACACAGCCGCTAACGGCGTAATTTCCGTTAAGATCGACCGCAAGCGCAAAATTCCAGTTACGACACTACTGCGCGCCTTTGGCTATAGCTCAGACGAAGAGATTATAAAACTGTTCAAAGATGTTGATACTGGTGAGATCAAGAATATTGCTGAAACCTTGGATAAAGACCCATCCTCTAACCAGAGTGAGGCCTTTATGGAGGTTTACCGACGTATTCGCCCCGGCGATCTGGCCACAGTTGAAAACTCAAAGTCTCTGATAGAAAGCATGTTCTTTGACCCTAAGCGCTACGACTTCTCTAAGGTAGGCCGCTATAAGCTAAACAAGCGCCTGGGCCTTAAGCTCGCAAATACGGTAGAAAACCGCATTCTGCGCCCCGAAGATCTGGTTGCCGTTATTCGCGAGGTAGTACGCCTAAACCACAGCCAAGGTCCGGCCAGCGATATTGACGACTTAGAGAACCGCCGCCTGAAAATGGTTGGTGAATTAATCCAGGCCAAGTTCCGGGTTGGCTTAGTCCGTATGGAGCGCAATGTTAAAGACAGAATGTCTGTTTACGACCGCGCTACTGTTACTCCCGGCCAGCTGATTAACGTTCGTCCTATTGTGGCTAGTGTTAAGGAGTTCTTTGCTTCCTCTCAGCTCAGCCAATTCATGGACCAGACCAATCCTCTAAGCGAAACCTCACACAAGCGCCGCCTGAACGCTATGGGCCCCGGCGGTCTCAGCCGCGAGCGCGCCGGCTTTGAGGTTCGTGACGTACACCGCAGTCACTACGGCCGTATCTGCCCGATTGAAACCCCAGAAGGCCCCAACATCGGTTTGGTATCGAACCTTTCTACCTATGCACAGGTGAATGAATACGGCTTTGTAGAGACCCCTTACCGCAAAGTTATTAATAGGATCAGTCCCGATAAAGCAGCCGGCCACATCGCCCGAACCACCATCAAAGATGGCGAAAAAACTATTATAAAACCCGGCGATAAAATCAGCCCGGCAGCCGCCAAAAGACTAGCTAAGCTGGGCCTGGAAGAGGTGCCTGTTAAGGCTAAGGTCACCGGCCGTATAGTCTATATGGATGCTGCTGATGAAAAAAACGCAGTGATTACTGAATACGGCACCAAAATCGGCCCCGACGGCTACTTTGTAGAACCACGGGTATCCGTGCGGCGTAGCGGTGAAGCCGAAGAAGAGGACGCCAATAACGTAGAGTATATGGATGTTTCTAGCCAACAGATCGTTTCCGTCTCTACGGCTCTAATTCCATTTATCGAGCACGATGACGCCAAGCGGGCCTTGATGGCTGCGAACATGCAGAAGCAGGCCGTGGCCTTAGTTAGCCCCCAGGCCCCAACAGTCGGTACTGGTATGGAGCAGGTTGTAGCGCGTGACTCGGGTCAGGTGATTGTGGCTGAGGAAGACGGAGTAGTGGAATCCGCTACAGCCGCCGAGATTACTGTGAAATACGCTAAAGCTGGCGTAAAGAGTTATCAGCTGCTGAACTTCGTGCGCAGCAACCAAGGCAACAGCATCCATCAGCGCACAGTCGTGCATTCCGGACAAAAGGTTAAAAAAGGCGACCTGCTAGCCGATGGCATGTCGACCGATGCCGGCGAGCTGGCCCTGGGCCAGAACGTTCTAGTGGCCTTTATGTCTTGGGGTGGTTATAACTTCGAAGATGCCATTATTATCAGCCAACGGCTGGTACAAGACGACCGTTACAGTTCGATTCATATCGAAACCTACACTATCGATGTGCGTGATACTAAGCTGGGCCCGGAAATCGTTACCCGCGACATTCCGAATGTCTCTGAGGACAGCCTGAAAGATCTCGATGAAACCGGCATTGTGCGCATTGGCGCCGAAGTCAGCGCCGGAGATATTTTGGTCGGCAAAATCACCCCTAAGGGTGAGCAAGAGCTTTCTAGCGAAGAAAAACTGCTGCGAGCCATTTTTGGCGAAAAAGCCCGAGATGTAAAAGACACTAGCCTGCGCATGCCAAACGGTGAGCGGGGTAAAGTCGTTGGCGTTAAGATCTTCTCGCGCGAAGGCGGCGATGAACTGCAGGCCGGAGTTATTCAGCAGTTCCATGTTTCAATCGCGCAGATGCGTAAGATTTCAGTCGGCGATAAAATGGCCGGCCGTCATGGTAACAAAGGCGTGATTGCCCGCGTATTGCCGATTGAAGATATGCCTTACCTGGAAGACGGTACGCCGGTAGATATGATTTTGAATCCGTTGGGTGTGGGCGCGCGTATGAATATCGGCCAGGTGTTTGAAACCCACTTAGGCTGGGCCGCTAATCTCTTGGGTTACAAAGTAGCTTCACCGGTCTTTAACGGCGTCCACATTACAAAGATTAAAGAAGAGCTGGCGCGAGCCGGCCTGCCAGAAGACGGTAAGGCTCAGCTCTACGATGGCCGTACGGGTGAGCCGTATCATGAGCGAACCACAGTCGGTTTCAACTACATGCTGAAATTGCATCACATGATAGATGATAAAATTCACGCCCGCTCGACCGGCCCTTACGCCATGGTTACCCAACAGCCCTTGGGTGGTAAGGCTCAGCGCGGCGGTCAGCGGTTTGGAGAAATGGAAGTCTGGGCACTAGAAGCCTATGGCGCTGCCCACAGTCTGCAGGAAATCTTAACAATTAAATCCGATGATGTTGTTGGCCGCTCCAAGGCCTATGAGGCGATTATTAAGGGCGAAGAAATTAGGGGCCCGCGCATTCCGGAATCATTCAATGTGTTGGTCAAAGAGCTGCAGAGTTTGAGCCTGGGTGTAGATCTGATCCGTGACGAAACTTCCCAGGAAGTTGATGCCGAAGAGGTGATTGCCGGTGAAATGGACGCCGATGTCGAGGAACTGGGCACAGATAAGCTCATAGTAGGCGATGAGGCTGTAGCTGATATGCCCTTGGTGGATCTAGCTGCCGGCGGCGGAGATGAGTTTGAAGAGGCTGAAAAAGCCGAAGTAACTGCTAAAGAAAAGAAAGAGGCTTAAGGTGGTAGACGCAAAAGAAGGATTAGACCAGATGACCAGTGGGTTCAGTGCTGTTAAATTAGCGCTGGCTTCACCCGATCAGATTTTAGAATGGTCACATGGTGAGATTATTAAGCCCGAGACCATCAACTACCGCACCCAGAAGCCTGAAAAAGACGGACTGTTTTGTGAGCGTATCTTCGGCCCCACTAAAGATTGGGAATGCTACTGCGGCAAGTACAAGCGAATCCGCTACAAGGACGTAGTTTGTGATAAGTGCGGCGTTCGCGTAACCCGCAGCATAGTCCGCCGTGAGCGGATGGGCCACATTGCTCTAGCTGTACCCGTAACTCACATTTGGTTCTTACGCGGCACGCCCTCCAGTATCGGCTTGGTACTGAATATGAGTATTCGCGATCTAGAGCGAGTGGTTTACTTTGCCAGCTACTTGGTAACTGAAGTTGACGACGAGCGGCGCAAGCAGGCTATTAGCGATCTGGAAAATGAGTACAAGACTCGTAAGGCCGATATCGAAAAAAGCTTTAAGGCCAAGGCCAGCGCCAAAGATGCCGATAAGTCTCAGCTGGCCGAGGCTCGGACTGGCGAAATGGCTGACCTCGAAGCTAGTTACAGCTCAGCCAAGACCGAACTTGATGGCCTGGCCAAACTTCAGCTTCTGACAGAAGCCAAGTACCGCGAGCTGAACTTAAAATATGGTGATGTGTTTAGGGCCGAAATCGGCGCTGAAGCCATTCGCAACCTACTAGCCGAAATCGACATCGAAAAACTAGTAAAGCAGCTCGCTAAAGAAGCCGAGCAGTCTGTTGGCCAGAAACGTAAAAAAACCTTTAAGCGTCTGAAGATGCTGGAGGGCATGAAGGGTGCGAATCTGCGCCCTGAGTGGATGGTTATTACCGATTTGCCAGTGATTCCGCCTGACCTGCGCCCAATGGTGCAGCTGGCCGGCGGCCGGTTTGCGGCTTCGGACCTGAACGATCTCTATCGCCGGGTGATCAACCGTAATAATCGCCTGAAGCGCCTGATTGAGCTTGGTGCCCCCGAGGTCATTCGCCGTAACGAGAAGCGTATGCTTCAGGAAGCGGTAGATGCTTTAATAGATAACAACGCTCGCCGCGAGCGCGCCGTGTCTTCGACCGGCGGCCGTCGTAAGCTTAAGAGCCTAAGCGATATGCTTAAAGGTAAGCAGGGGCGGTTCCGCCAGAACCTCTTGGGTAAGCGAGTAGACTACTCTGGCCGATCGGTAATTGTAGCCGGCCCGAACCTAAAGCTCGATGAGTGCGGCATACCGAAGATGATGGCTCTCGAGCTCTTCAAGCCGTTTGTCATGAGCAAGCTGATAGAAGCTGAACTGGCTCATAACGTGAAATCCGCTAGCCGGATGATTGAGCGCGCACGCAACGAGGTCTGGGACGCGCTGGAAGAGATTATTGCCGAAAAGTATGTACTCTTAAACCGCGCACCGACCCTGCACCGTCTCGGTATTCAGGCCTTCAAACCGATTCTGATTGAAGGCAAGGCTATCCAGCTGCACCCGCTAGTCTGCTCGGCCTTTAATGCCGACTTTGATGGCGATCAAATGGCCGTCCACGTGCCGCTTTCTGCGGCTGCCCAGGAAGAGGCCAAGACCATTATGCTTTCAACCAAAAACCTGCTGAAGCCGGCCGATGGAGCAGCTGTCGTCAACCCCAGCCAGGATATAGTGCTGGGCTGTTACTACCTGACCTACGACAACATCTCTGAACCTGAGCCACAGAAGCATTTTGCCGATTTCGATGAAGCGATCACCGCTTGCGAGCAGGGCGCTATTAAACTCCAAACGACTATTACGGTTCCAATAGAAGGTGTACGAACAGTTACTACGGCCGGCCGCGTCATATTCAATGAAATCCTGCCTGAAGCCATAGAATTCCGTAATGAAACTATGAATAAGAAGAAACTGCAGAAGCTGGTAACGGAAATATTTGTACGATGCGGCGGCGAACTGACCGCCATGACCGTGGATAATATTAAGGACCTTGGCTTTAAGTATGCAACGCTTTCGGGCCTTTCGATCGGCTTCGACGATTTCGTGGTACCGCCTCAGAAAGAGAAAATGGTGGATGAAGGCGAGAGCCAGGTGGTAGAAATTAGCAAGCAGTTCGACATGGGGCTAATTACAGATGAGGAGCGCTATCGCCGCACGATTGAAGTCTGGCAGAAGACCAATGAGCGGATTAAAGAGCTGCTAGAGGCCGCGATTAATGAAAGCAATGCCACTATCGGAATGTTCGTTGAATCCGGTGCCCGCGGAGATCTCAGCCAGGTCAACCAGATCTCGGGTATGTTGGGTCTGGTAAACAACCCGACAGGCCAGATTATTGAGCTGCCGATTAGGAGCAACTACAAAGAGGGTTTTTCTACCCTGGAGTACTTCTCCTCGACCCACGGCGCCCGTAAGGGTCTGACAGATACAGCCCTAAAAACGGCTGAGTCTGGCTACCTAACCCGCCGTTTGGTAGACGTTTCGCAGGATGTGTTCATTACCGAAGAAAACTGCGGCGACAAGGAGGGCAGTATCGTCAGCCGACACGAATCTGAAAGCATTGGCGAAACATTCGCTTACCGCTTGGCCGGTCGTGTGGCAGCTGCCACGGTTAAGAATGCCAAGGGTGAAGTAATAGCCAAAGCTGGCGAAATGATCAGCGATACTCAGGCAAACGCCATTGTGGCAGATGAAGCAATTGAAGAAGTTAAAATCCGCACCGTTTTGGGCTGTAAGACGCTCTGGGGTATTTGCCGCCAGTGTTACGGACTCGATCTTGCCCGGGGTGAGATGGTGAAAATGGGCGAGCCGGTCGGCGTTATTGCCGCCCAGTCGATTGGTGAGCCGGGCACCCAGCTGACTATGCGTACCTTCCACAAGGGTGCTGCCGCTGGCGGCGAAGACATTACCACCGGTCTGCCGCGTGTAGAGGAGATTTTTGAAGCCCGCGCACCGAAAGGTCAGGCAGTGTTGTCTGAGATCGACGGTATGGTAAAAGTTCGCGAAGAGTCGGGCAAGAAGATTATTAAAATCACCCCGGCCAATATCAAGGTTACCGAGTACGCGCTAGACGGCCGCAAAACCCAGGTGAAAGACGGAGCAATTGTGAAGCCGGGCGATGTGATGGCTGCTGATGCTGACGGCAAGCGAGCTATAAAAAGCCGCATTGAAGGCACCGTAGAACTGAAGCGCGGTAAGATTCTGTTGGCCCACACCGGCGAAGCCGTAAAAGAGCACCAGGTTCCCGTGTACCAGTCGGTACAAGTATCTAATGGCGATCTGGTTACCCGCGGTCAGCGTTTAACAGAGGGCTCAGTGAATCTGCAGGATATGCTAGCGCTGTTGGGCGAAAAGGCCGTACATACCTACATAATTGACTCCGTTCAGTCTATCTACTCCTCGCAGGGTCAGGCCATTAACGATAAGCACATAGAGATAATCATTCGCCAGATGTTCTCGAGGGTGCAGGTAGAAGATCCGGGCGAAACTCTGTTTGTTACCGGCGACATTGTGCCGAAGATGAGTGTAACGGAAGAAAACGCCGCATTGAATGCTAAAGCCAAGGTGGCTACATACGATCAGCTGCTTCTGCCGATTACCAAAATTTCTACTTCGTCCGATTCATTCCTGAGTGCTGCCAGTTTCCAGGACACCACGCGTGTGCTGATAGCAGCTGCTACCCGCGGTAAGTTCGATAAACTGCGTGGATTAAAAGAGAATGTGATTATCGGCCGACTGATACCTGTCGGTACCGGGTTCCGTGCCGCTGAAGCCGAGAAGAAAAAGCCTAAAACCAGAGCTAAGGCTGCAGCCAAGAAGTAAAATGTTGACTAAACCAGTAAAAATCTGAGAAACTATCCCAGCTATGCCAACCATTAACCAGCTAATCCGCAAGCCGCGGAAAGATCCAAAGAAGAAGACCAAAACGCCGGCCCTTTCCCGGACCTTAAACGCGCTCAAGGGCAGGAGCTACGTGCATCCTTCGCCGCTGAAGCGTGGAGTCTGCATTAAGGTCAGCACTACCACCCCGCGTAAGCCGAACTCGGCTCTGCGTAAGATTGCTCGTGTACGGTTAACCAACGGTATGGAGGTAACGGCTTATATTCCCGGAATTGGCCACAACCTGCAAGAGCACTCGGTGGTACTGATTCGCGGCGGCGGCCCTAAAGACTTAGCCGGTGTACGCTATACGATTGTGCGTGGCTCGCTCGATGCGGCTGGTGTTTCTAACCGTAAGCAAGGGCGCAGTAAGTACGGTGCCAAGAAGGAAAAAAAGTAAATGCCGCGTAAGAAGACGAAATCTTTTAAGAGAGAATTAATACCTGATGTAAAGTATCAGAATGTTTTAGTTACCAAAATGATTAATAAAATCATGCAAGACGGCAAAAAGCGTCTGGCCGAGCAGCTGCTGTACGATGCTATGGAGCAGGCCGGTGATCAGCTTAAGAAGGATCCGGTAGAGATTTTTGAAACCGCAATTAAGAATGTCGCTCCATCTGTGCAGGTCAAGGCCAAGCGGGTCGGTGGCGCCACTTACCAGGTACCAATGGAAGTCCGGGGTGATCGCAAGATTCACTACGCTATGATCTGGATAATCGGCGCGGCTCGTGCAAAAGGCGGCCGGGCGTTCGATAAGATTTTAGCCAAAGAGCTGATGGATGCCTACAACAGCGCTGGCGACGCCGTTAAGAAGAAAGAAGACACCCACAAGATGGCCGAGGCCAATAAAGCCTTCGCTCACTTCGCCAGATACTAGTAAAGATAATTATAAAAAAAGCCCTCTTACCGAGGGCTTTCGCTCGCAGTAAGAGGGCGTTACTCGGCATATGAAGTGCCGTATTCAATCGGTTCAGGGTCGAGTTCTTTTAGTCCTAGCTCACGGCAAGCATCCAGTATCCCGGCTATTCTCTCCGGTCTGCCGCCATACTTTTTCTCCCACTCTATTTTGATGAGTGCGGGGAATTGTGCTTTGGGCGGGTCGTTATTGGCCTTGATATCCTTGATCCGCTGCCGGTTGCCGGCTTTGTAGGCTGCTTCTAGCTCGGAAAAAGGAATAACTGGAGGCCTTCCCTCCATTCTGTGCCATCTGGCCGTGTAGGGCGCAAGGTGTATATCACACCTTTCCGGATTGTAGCTACCGCAATTGTCGTAGCAATCGCTGCGGAAGAACAGGTCACCCAGATAGCCTCGGCAGACGTACTCACTTGCAATTCGCTTGGCAGATTCAAACGGCATATCTCCGCACTCCTGCTGGTCAAAACCGGCTTCATCGAATCTGACAAACAACGGCATAAGACCCAAGCCGACCAACGCAAGCTTGGCTTCCCGGCGGTACATCAGGATTGATGTGCGTTGTTCGCTAGAAAAATGGAAGAAATCGTTTCTTTCTCCCTCCTCATTCAAGGTAACTACTGCAATGCTGTCGAAACGGCATATTTTATACCCGGCCCTAGCTACCAATCCTTCCGCAACTTCTTTCAGAGGAGCATCTACTTGTCCGTCGATCCAACTCCAATCCGGTGGAACAGACTCAATTAGTCTGGCGGCAATTTCAGCGTCACAGTATGGGATCTCAAAGGCGTATGCTTGGCTCATCTAATCTTCTCCTCTAAGGACCCGCTGCCTACCTCGAGGGCTCCAGGCTGATTTATGAGGCGCATCCCCATACCCATCTCGTAGACGGAATATCCCACCTGAATCAAGGTGAATGGGTCACGCCCTTGCTCCAGATAGATTGCCTCCACAATCTGTTCGAATCCCCTGAATCCCCAAGGCACCAAAATGAACAGCATTTCGTAGGTGTACGGCGCAAGCAGCTTGCAAAGCTTTTGCCATGCACCGGCTGCATCTTTTTCTGTATTAAACAGTTCCGGTTCAACCTGAATGATTGTGCGATCGCTTCCGCCCGATAGAATCGAAATCTCTGCAAGATGCTCATCGGATAGGTCAGTGAAGTTCAGCACAAGCGCAAAAACAGGCTGCGGGTCGGCTGGCAGCACTTCGCTGCGTACCCGTGTTGGCTCAAGTTTGCCAGACATTTTACCTTCTTTCACTGTCAAGGTTTGTAGAGGCAGTTATAGGGGAAAGCGGGTAGTGTAGCAAGCTTAAGTGCATTACTCCCGGCCACGCTTGGCCGGGAGTAGGTCAGGCGGCAAAGACTTCGTCTAAGAGCTTTTTCATCCCTTGGGCTTCATTGCCATACGCTAGGCAGAATGCCTCTTTTGCGGCAATCATGCTTCGTATGGAAGGCACCCCCGTGGGGTAACGCTCAACTCCCTCTGCTCTCTCAAGTGAGCTGCTAAAGGCCGATTTAATTACCTCTATCGCTCTATCCCTGTCTTCCAGCGGCTCGTACAGCTTTACGTCATCGAGCCAAAGAGAGGCCCATCGTGCTGAGCTCACGGCAACTTCCATATCGATATTATCGATACAGTCACTTATTATCCTGGCAGCATTTTGAACCCATTGTTCTTTTTCTGCCAAAACGGCAGCTTCTTCAGCAATACAGTCGCTCATACTGCACCTCCTCTAGGTAATAGCACATCATCTCGCTTATACGCGTTACACAAGCCGGGCAGAGATGGCGCAGGCCCACAAACTCAGTTTCAAACCTATAGCCGTCTGACCCTCTAAAGTACATCAGATATGGCGAGGTTTCTTCCTCGGTCGTGTGGCCGCGGCGGCCGTCGCACCAGCATTCGAGAGCACTGAACGATAGTTGGTTCGTATCTGCCATTTCGGCTCCTTTTCAAGTTGCTTTCTCACCCAACGACCTCATATTAGAATTTGAGTCAAATAGTATCTAGTCGAAAAAATTTGAGTCAAAAATAATTAACTGGTATGCTCTAGCACGAAGGACTATTAATTAATTATGCACCGTCTGCAAAAACACATCTTCCATAAACTAATCACCAACTCCCAGCTGCGTTATTCCCAACTTAAGCCGGCTGAGGTGGAGGGTAATCTCTTTATGTACCACCTGCGCCAGCTGACAAAAGAGGGTTTGGTGGAAAAGACAGACGATGGTCTATATGAGCTGACACCAGAGGGCAAGGTGCGGGCCGACCAGTTCAGTCTGCAGCTTTTTAAACCGCGTTTGCAGCCTAGAATCGTAACTTTGATCGTCTGCCAAAACGAGGAAGGGCAGTGGCTGATGTTCCGCCGCCGCCGCCAGCCTCTGTACGGCCAGGTGGGCTTTCCGTACGGTAAGCTGCACATAGGTGAGAGTGTTAAAGAGGCAGCTGAGCGCGAACTTAAGGAAAAGACAGGTTTGAGTGTTGCGCTCACACACCGCGGTGATGGCTACATTTCTATCTGCGAGGAAGGGGAGCCGGTCAGCCAGATTCTGTTCCACCTCTTTTACGGGCAGAGCCCGTCTGGCAAACTTAAAGCTAGGGTTAAAGCCGGCGAGAGCTTTTGGGCTGATATTGCGGATATTAAAGACGACAAACTGATTGTAAGCGTGCCCGATCTAATATACCTGCTCGCCCAAAACCCCAGCCAGCGCTTCTTCGCAGAATTGAATTACGCCTAGCTTAGTCAAAAGGTTTTGACTAGAACCTCTCACCCGCAGGCTGTATGATGTCGCTACCTACTTTCGATTGGAGAGAAGATGAACCTTACAGCTGTCAGAACCGCCCAGGGCACAGGCCTGCTCCCGTCTGATGAGTTCGAGGCTGAAGTAGAGGAACTCAATTACAAGCGAGGGCAGGCTCAGGCATATCTAAATGAAACCCACCAAAGAGCCCAGGAACTGAAAGAGATAAAAGAAATCTTGGCGGCATTGCCAAGATGCTGGAATACCGCAGATCCAGGCAAGTATGGTGCTCACTATACCTTTATGGACTCAGATGGCTACCCTCTGCTGGTGGAATTGCTTCTGCCGGAGGAGGTAGAGGTGGCCGAAAACAGACGGCTAGTCCAGACGCTGGCAGAAGTTAAGCACGAGGAGTGCCCTAGCTGCGGAGCGTCTCAGCCGCTTATTAGGTCGTACGAGCAAACCTTCGATAGTGTCGATGGTGATACTTGGGAAAAGAAGTATTTTGTCATCTGCTGCGGTAAGGTACAGATAATAGGGCGTGAGGTAAAAGACCATCGCTTTTAGCTACATGCGGGGTAACGTTTGTTACCCCGCTTTTCTATTGAATAAACCGGTTATATAAGATAGACTATTCAAGGTGTCAGCCGACGCCCATTTTTAATTTATGAAGCATGGCCAGAGAATATAGCTTAGAAAAAACCAGGAATATAGGCATCATCGCCCACATCGACGCCGGTAAAACGACAGTTACCGAGCGGGTTTTGTTTTACACCGGTCGCACCCACAAAATCGGTGAGGTGCATGAGGGTGAAGCCACCATGGACTGGATGGAGCAAGAGCAGGAGCGCGGCATTACTATTACCTCGGCTGCTACCACTTGCTTCTGGCAAGATCACCGCATTAACATCATCGATACCCCGGGCCACGTAGATTTTACCGTAGAGGTAGAGCGCAGCTTGCGGGTGCTAGATGGCGGAGTAACGGTTTTTGATGGGGTTGCTGGTGTTGAACCGCAATCAGAAACCGTTTGGCGCCAGGCCGACAAATATGAAGTGCCGCGCATTTGCTTTGTAAACAAGCTCGATCGTACCGGTGCCGATTTTTTTGCCGACCTTAAAAGCATTTGGGATCGCCTAAGCAAAAAGGCTGTAGCCATACAGCTGCCGATTGGCACAGAGGGTGGATTCAAAGGAATTATAGACCTAGTAAATATGAAGGCGATTATCTTTAAAGACGACCTCGGTAAGGTTTTTGACGAAGCTGAGATTCCAGAAGACATGAAGGAAAAAGCCGCTGAGTACCGCCACACTTTGGTAGAGCGGGTAGCCGAGACCGATGAGGCCTTGCTAGATAAATACATAGAAGCTGGTGACCTAAGTCCTGAAGATATCGTGGCCGGTCTGCGCAAGGCGGTACTTGCTAACGAAATCTACCCCGTATTATGTGGTTCGGCCCTAAAGAACAAAGGCGTGCAGCAGCTGCTTGATGCCGTAAATGCATACCTGCCCAGCCCGCTGGATGTGCCAGAAATTACTGGTATCGAGCCTAAAAGCGGCGATGAGATTACCCGTAAGGCATCAGACGAAGAGCCGTTTGCTGCCCTGGCCTTTAAGATCGCCGCCGACCCGTTCGTGGGTAAGCTGGCTTTTTTCCGTGTGTACTCGGGTGTATTAAAATCCGGCTCATATATCCTAAACTCCAGCACGGGCGAAAAGGAGCGGCTGGGGCGAATACTTAGAATGCACGCAAACCACCGCGAGGAAGTCAGCGAGGTCTATTCGGGCGAAATCGCCGCCGCCGTGGGGCTTAAGGCTACCACTACTGGTAATACCTTGTGCGATCCGGCTCACCCGATTGTACTGGAATC
The DNA here is from genome assembly GCA_035536395.1 of Candidatus Dormiibacterota bacterium. Taxonomy (NCBI): domain Bacteria; kingdom Bacillati; phylum Candidatus Dormiibacterota; species Candidatus Dormiibacterota bacterium. The sequence continues at coordinate 51,751 of DATLOE010000003.1, read as the reverse complement.
TATCACCTTCCCAGAGCCGGTTATTTCCATCGCCATCGAGCCGAAGACCAAGGCCGACCAAGAGAAGATGAGTATTGCTCTGCAGCGCCTGGCCGAGGAAGATCCGACATTTAGAATGACGACTAATCACGAAACCAACCAGACTTTGATTTCTGGTATGGGCGAGCTGCACCTGGATATTATTGTAGATCGTATGAAGCGTGAGTTTAAGGTAGAGGCCAATATTGGCCGCCCGCAGGTGGCTTACCGCGAAACCATTCGCAAGCCGGCCAAGATCGAAGGCAAGTACATTCGCCAATCCGGCGGCCGCGGCCAGTACGGCCATGTCTGGCTGGAGCTGACCCCGCAGGAGCCGGGCGCAGGCTTTGAATTCAAGAACGCTATTACCGGCGGTAATATTCCGCGCGAATACATTGCCCCAGTTGAGCAGGGTGTAAAAGAAGCTTTGCAGAATGGTGTTCTGGCCGGCTACCCGGTGGTAGATGTGCACGTTAAGCTCTACGATGGCTCGTACCACGATGTAGACTCTAGCGAAATGGCCTTTAAGATTGCCGGTTCCATGGCACTGCAGGCCGGCGTAAAGCAGGCCAGCCCGGTACTGCTCGAGCCAGTCATGAAGGTAGAGGTGGTAACACCCGAGGAGTTTATGGGTGATGTTATCGGTGATCTTAACTCCAAGCGCGGGCGGATAGAGAAAATGGATGACCGTGGCCAGGCCAAGGTGGTAGACGCGTTCGTGCCGCTGGCAGAGATGTTCGGCTACACCACCACTCTGCGTTCAATGACCCAAGGCCGGGCCTCGAACTCGATGGAATTTGATCATTACGAGGAAGTGCCGCCGAATGTGGCTGAAGAAATTATAGGTAAGCGCACAGCCAAGGCTTAAAAGGCGAAAGCCCCCGACTTCTAAGTCAGGGGCTTTTTTATTTAGGCGAGCACCTCATTTGCAGTACGGATGATGCCGCGCATCCTCCAGGGGCGAACCATACCAACTATACCAAGCGCTATGGCATCTGCGCCGACATCCTTCAGCAGTAATACGTCTTCTGCTCGCTGAATGCCATTGCCGGCTACGATTGGCTTACTTATGCCGTACTCCCGGGCTTTCTTAACCAGTGCGGCCGTGAGCGGCAGGCAGGCCGGGCCGCTTAAGCCTCCGCTCTGCTCAAAGCCCTGCTCTCTTAGTGGTGAAGCTTCTGTACCGAAGATCCTTTGCCAATCGATCTCGGGGTAGCCCCATGGTACGGTGTTGGCAATCCAGAGCGCGTCACAAGCCGGGTGTGAGGCCGTCTGGGCAACTACCTGCTCTGGCGTCACCGGGCTGAAGTTGGCAATCAGGGGAATGCTCAGTCCAGAGGCGAGTTCTAGCATTTCGCGGATTTCATCTAGCAGTGCGTCGGCCCTAAAGCTCATATTTGGGCAACCGAAGTTCAGCTGAAGCGCCACCGGTGCCTGGAAATCACTCAGTGCGTACAGGTAATGTTCGAACACTGTTACGAACTGGTTCAGCTCATTCATTCGCGCTTCCGGGGTTTCCTCAGCCGCCATAAAGGAGAGCACGAAAGGCTCCGTGAGGTTATTCCACCCAGCTCGGGAAAACAGCCAGGCCGCACCCGGATTACTCAGGCCGGCTGCATTCAGCACGTGCCCGCTGAATGGCTTAACTACAACCGACCTCGGCCGCTTCTCTTTCGGTGTCATCCCGTCACCCTTTAGCGGCAGGTTGCCGATACAGGCTCTCATGGTCATGGTTTTGGCTACGAATGTGGTGCCTTTCCAGGTCATACCTAGCAGCCGGGCTGCCTTGTGGAACGGGTAGCCCTCGCCGCCGAAGCCGCGAGCACCCGGAGCACAGAAGACATTGCCGAACTCCATATCTCTGAGCTTCATGCGGCTCGCTTTCGCTTGTAGAGGGTCAACTTGGTTTATTCCAAATCGAACCCATTATACCCTATAAGGCCAGGTTTCGGTTTTATCTGTTATAATCGAGCCAACCGAGCACAAAGCTGGGTTGCATATACACATTTTCGAGCGAGGTGAGGAGCATGGAAGAGCACCCTACTCTACACTTTTTCCTAGGTTTTTGCTGTGCACTGGCACAGAGAGGCGTTACAGAAATACCGGCTGGAGGTAATATTCACCACCAGTATCTTATGCCGATGCTAGAACAGGTAAAGCAGTGGAAGAAAGAGGGCCGGCCCGAAGCTGAGGCGATGTGGTACGGGAAGCTCAATTTGGGCACCTGTTACTACCCGGAGCTAGATGAAAACCTGCGTGCTCACCACGCGATTCTTAAGTATCTGCCAAGTATAGAGGCGTATGCTATCCGATTTACTGCCGATTTAGCGCCGATAATCATTAATCAGCGGTTTACTGAGGAGGAGCAGGAAATGTACGCCCAGCTGGCAGATAGGTACATTAAGATGGTTGTCGTCTCCAGGCAGCGTACAGAAAGGTTTGCCACATAGCGGCTCGCGCAATTAGCGGGCCGCTTTTCCTTTTTACCCCCTTTACAAAAGGAGAACTTCTCCCTATAATTTAATGGTTCGATTACCGGACATTATTTTTTGTTAACTAAATCTTCATTTCAGATAGCTGATCGTCCTCACGGGGTTAACAATCTGAAATGAAACAGCCCATAAGGAGAAGAAATGGCAGAAACATTTACACGTACCAAGCCCCACATCAATGTCGGCACCATTGGCCACGTTGACCACGGCAAAACTACCCTGACAGCCGCTATTACACACGTACTTAGCAAATCAGGTCAGGCTACGGCCCGCAAATACGAAGATATTGATAACGCTCCAGAAGAGAAAGAGCGCGGTATTACTATTGCTACTTCTCATCAGGAGTACGAAACAGACAAAAGGCACTACGCCCACGTAGACTGCCCAGGCCACGCCGACTACGTTAAGAACATGATTACCGGAGCCGCCCAGATGGATGCCGCTATTCTTGTGGTTTCAGCTGCCGATGGCCCAATGCCCCAGACCCGCGAGCACATTCTGCTTGCCCGTCAGGTTGGTGTGCCTTACATCATTGTTTACATGAACAAGATGGATATGGCCGACCCAGAGCTGGCTGAGCTGGTAGAGCTCGAAATCCGTGATTTACTGAAGAAGTATGACTTTCCGGGCGATGACACCCCGATTGTTAAGGGTTCTGCTCTTAAAGCGCTAGAAGGCGACGCCGATGCTGAAAAAAGCATTACCGACCTTATGGACGCCCTGGATTCCTACGTACCAGAGCCAAAGCGCGATGTAGAAAAGCCGTTCTTAATGCCGGTAGAAGACGTGTTCTCTATTAAAGGCCGCGGTACAGTTGCTACCGGCCGTATTGAGCGCGGTAAGCTGGCTGTAAACGACGAAGTCGAAATTGTCGGCATTAATGCTACCAAGAAGACCGTGATTACCGGGGTAGAAATGTTCAAGAAGCTTCTGCCAGACGCACAGGCCGGCGATAACGTTGGCGCCCTGTTGCGCGGTATTGAGCGCGATGACATTGAGCGCGGCCAGGTTCTGGCTAAGCCCGGTACTATTACCCCTCACACTGAGTTCGACGCAGAAGTATACGTACTGAAGAAAGAGGAAGGCGGACGTCACACCCCATTCTTCAAGGGTTACAAGCCTCAGTTCTACATTCGTACCACCGATGTTACCGGCGAGGTTACCCTGCCGGAGGGCACAGAAATGGTCATGCCGGGCGATAACATCAGCGTTAAAGTTAAGCTGATTGCCCCAATTGCCATGGAAGACGGTCTGCGCTTTGCTATTCGCGAAGGCGGACGCACAGTAGGTGCCGGTGTCGTAAGTAAGATCTTAAAGTAACGGATAATAACGGAACTATAGCACCTTGGCAGAAGCAAAAAAGAAAGAAAATACTGAAGCACCCAAACAGAGAATACGCATTCGCTTAAAGGCGTATGACAATAAGGTGATAGATCAGTCTGCCAAGCAGATTCTAGATACGGCGATTCGTACCGGCGCCAAAGTGGCCGGGCCGATTCCGCTGCCGACAGATAGAAACGTGACTACCGTTATTAAAAGCCCGCACATTTTTAAGAAAGCGCGGGAACAGTTTGAGATGCGCACACATAAGCGCTTAATAGACATTACAGAGCCTACGCCAAAGACCGTAGACAACCTGATGAATTTGAACCTCCCCGCTGGGGTGGACATAGAAATTAAGATGTAATGTATGCGTCGGGCCTTTAGGAAATTTTACAGGCTCCTTTACTCTCGTGCTAATATCATTATTTTTCTCGCCCTTTTGGTGATGTCGGTTGGACTCTTTGTGGCATTAGGCTATCAGGAAAAGCACTTTCGGTGGAGTGACATGACCCTTAACCTCTCTGCCGGCGCCTTTAGCTCCCTGCTCACCGTATTTTTCATCGAGGTACTGAAGGATAGGAAGGATAAGCTTAGCCTTCGCGAGGGCATGGAATCCGCCCTTGAGGATATGAAAAGACTTCGTAATACGCTTATCATCTGGGTGTCATCACCTTTAGGCTTTGATATAACCCAATACAAAATTGATACCGACCGTCAGGAAGAATCCACTAAAGCTGCACAAGAGGCTATACTCAGTAATTTAATTGCAATTGACCTGGGTCAAGCTATGACTAAGCTACCACCCGACAAGTGGGACAGCCTAATAAAAAATATTGAAGAATTAAGAAAATCAGCCAATGAGAATCTACAGTATTATTCTTCTGTGATGCCAAAAACCGTTTATGCAAAAATGCTCAAAGTAAGACGTGCATTAACCGAACTAGAGAAAAATGTGAATCTTTTTCCTTTCTTACTGAATTCTCCTGAAAAAGACTGGTCGCAAGATAATGTTGAAAATTGGCGTTCACTTCGCGGATATGTAGTCGAGAGAGCTGCTCGCGATATGCTCTTCTATCTTCAGTCAGTTCAAGAGTTGCACAAAGAAGTAATTATTTGGGATCAGAAAGAAAGCTAGTAACTTCTAAAAGATGAAAAAGCATGTTTTCAAAACGGGCTTTAAGGTTGCAGTCATCATTGCCGTGTTAGCAATTGGCTTGGTCTTGGATCCCACGGCGATTGAGCACCCTCTTATCAAGAGTGTGCGAGAGAAGATAGGCTATAACCCAAGAATAGGACTTGGCTCTTTCCCGATTGACCCTAAGTTTGTTCTTGATCGCCGCATTGAGCAGTGGGGCGCAGATTTAGGTATTAATCGAGACGATTTACTAAGAACAAAGGCTAGGATTGCCCCTCTTCCAATGGGTTGCCCACCAGGCTCTACAGGCTGCTTTGCAGCTTCATATCATGCCTATGGCGCTATTAAAGACGGCACTATTTACTTGGCGCCGGAGATTTTACAGAGAGATTTATTAGAGCAAAGGGCAACTTTAGCCCATGAATATCTACATTACGTGTGGTTTATTAGTTCAGAATCTGAAAGAAACCGCCTGACCCCATATTTAAATATTGTGTATGGTCAGCACAAAGCGGCGTTTGATCAACGCACTGCATCATACCATCATAGGGGTGTGCTGCCGGGATCTACTGATTTTACTGACGAATTGCATTCTTTCATCGGTACTGAATTGCATGACAGTCTTTTGCCTCCGGAACTGCTTGGTTGGTATACTAAGTGGCTGCCAAACCGCCAAGCCTTGCCCAACTACCTCAAGTAGCAAGCATAAGTATTGTGCGACACGTGAGTTTTTGCTAACCTAGTATTCATTCCTTGAGAATTGATGTGAGTGGGGAGGCCTCTCTCCTTTACGGTGTGGTGTTCGGTTGAGGACTGGCCGGATAAACACCTTAAGACACCGGCTAGAAAGGCTTGCAATGGCTAAGGATGCTCCAGGGATGCGGGGTCACCGCTCCCGAAACTCCAGAGGCCCGCTTCGTGAGAAGCGTGGGGATACCCACGTACGCACGATCGAGGAGCAATATGGGGTGGACTTTAATGTTCGCTCTGATATGTATCTCGACACGCTGCTCGAGCGGCGCGGCAAAGACTCGCTTAATGATCTTCTTAACGACTAGTTAAGGATCAAAAAACGAGAGGGAAGCAACTACACTCCCCACTCGCATTAGTTCTGAATATTATACTTATGCTTATTGTAGCAAGCATAAGCGCTATGACAATAGATTTATCCACAGTGGGGGCAAAATGAAAAAGCATATTCTAAGATTCAGGGCGGGGGATAAGGATGAGTTCGAAGATATTCGGGTGGGGCGGAAGACGGTAGAAACCCGCGCTGGCACAGTTAAGTTTAAGAAAATCGAAGTTGGCGATACGTTAGTAATCAAATGCGGTAGCGACACGATCGAAAAGACCGTGAAAGACATTAGGCACTATAAATCTGTAGAAGACATCTATAAATCAGGTGATTTTGGCAAGGTTATGCCAGGTATAGAATCCCTAGAGGAAGCCGAAAAGGTTTATTATGGCTTTCAGGGCTATAGAGAAAAAATTGCCGAACATGGCATCTTGGCGTTTTATTTGTAAACATAGCTACTCATCTATTGAATAATTGCAGTAATTGTTGTATAAGTTAGCGTACTGCTACGGAGATGGCGTCTAGGCTCTGCCTATCCCCTCCAAGCACCTATCAAACGGCGCCCAATACGACAAGAGGCCGGATAGTCCGGCAGCTTAAAAAATTGGATGCCCAGACAAAGGAGTGCAAATGGACGGAGAGTCCAGTAGCGGTTCCTCGGGCTCAGAGAGCTCGGATTCCTCTGGTTCTTCCTCATCTCCCTCCTCCCCTCCGGGTTCTGCCTCTGACGAGCAGAAGTCCGACGAGGCCATGGAGCGGATATACCCTGGCTGGGAGGACAAGTAGAAAAAAGACCTGGCCATGTCTCCAAACTGGCCATTTTTCTTTATAATAGATGGTCTATGAAGTTTACAATCCAACTGGCAAAGGATTTTGACCCGCTTAAGGCAGGGGCATTTGGATATTCAATGCCTGAGTGGTCAGGATTAAGCTACTATAATGTGATAGTGAGTCGGCATCCTGATCTCGCCAATATTTATCAGACCTATCCAAAAGGAAGCGCGCTCAAACCGCTAGAAGATTACTTTGATAACTTTTATAAGCAAAACAGAGGCTTATTTGCAAAGGCAAAAGATCGGTTGCAAAAACAACTGACTCAAGACGGAGGGGGAGTAATAAAAATTTGTGAAGCAACTGTACCAGTAAAAATTTCTGGTATTTGTATTATTGGCCTGTCGGCAATTCCTCCGCATATTGCTTTCTCGGATAAAAAACGCATTGATCTTTATTATGACTGGCCGAACTTTATAGATCCGCTACTGCATGAGCTGATGCATTTATATATTATCGAATATATTAGGCAATCCAAAGTTGACATTGGTAAGGGCCAAAATAGATTATTTATGGAATTAATGACCGACTTACTGCTTAAAGATTTAAGCGCGGAAAAATCTAGGGCTTCATATAGCCTAAGGACAGACAAGCAGCTACTGAGTAAGTGGCGCGCGACCCCTGACTTTAAGGATAAGGTAAAGCTTATTGCCGAGTACTCTCGGCTTAAGAGCTAACTTTTTCTAAAATATTCACCAGATGTGCTAAAATATAAGCATAAGCATTAATAAACCTAACAGGAGGAATTTATGGCTAAATGCGTAGAATGTAGCGAAGAAGTAGCTCTAAACTGCCAAGATGAAGACTGCCAGGAACAAGACAATCATGGCCACTGTACGAACGGCCACAAGGTAGATCTGCCGGGCGTCGAAGGGGAATAGCAGATGGCGGGCGGACGCAAGGTAAACCGGGGCAATTCTGGCCGTCAGGCAGCCGTGCGCGGCTACAGCGATGGCGGCGGGTACCGCCTGCCTTTCTGGGCTAAGGAGTGGATCGTACGCAACGCTCACTGGGTAGCCATATTGCTCACCATTCTCTATCTGCCGGTAGTAGCGCTGGCCGTGGTGCTGGGTATAAACAAGCTGCCGCTGGCATTTCTGGGTATACCAAGTTCAGCCAGTGATATAAGCGGCGGGGCGGTAGCATTAATCATCCAGTTTATATTGATCGCACTGGCCATTAAGCCGCTAGAGCGCAGAGAGATGAAGGGCTGGAATCTGCTGGCCGCGGCTGCCATAACCCATACAATATACGATATCGTTTTTGGCCATTACGTAACGGCTGTAGTAATAACCGGCATTAGCTTCTATATACTGCTCCAAATTCGCTCTTATTACAAAGCATAAGCGTATTGCTTTTTGGGTGCCGTAGTGCTTTAATTAAAGCAAATTAACCTTAAGTAAAGGAAAACTTATGGCCCAGCAATCACAAGGTATCATGCAAAAGATGGAGTATTATTTTGTAACAAAGGCTCCCTTCCAGATCCCCAAAGGCGCTAAAGACTGGATAGTAAAGTACGCTCCATGGATAAACATCGTAATATTAGTGCTTCTGGCACCGGCCATCTTAGTGGCGCTGGGCTTAGGCGCGGCCGTACTGCCATTTTCTGGCCTCGGGGGAGCTACAGCAGCCGCCGGTTTGGGCGCGGCTTTAATTGCCCTCATTGTGCAGGTAGTGTTGATGATAGCAGCTCTGCCGGGCCTGTTTGCCCGCAAGATGAGCGGCTGGAACCTAGTGTTCTACAGTGACATCGTTAACCTCGTTTACAGCATTATGAACGGTCAGATTGTAAGCGGTCTGGTGAGCGCGGTTATAGGGTTGTACATTCTGTTCCAAATCCGCTCCTACTACAAGCAATAACTTTGTATTTCGCGAGCTGCGGCGTTGGCGCTTCCAGTGCGCATTCACAGTAGGTTTGGCTACTGCTCACTGGCGCGCTTCAGCGCCGCCTTGCATCTCATCAAAATATAAACTTATTTAGATATCGATTCTGCCTTGTACTCCACTCCAGCAAAGGCGTTATTTTGTTTTAAAGAGAGAAATAAAAAAGGCCCCCGAAGGGGCTCTTTTATCAGGCTATATTTCTTCTGTATCCTCTCTGCTCCGGCTAGTGGATGCCTGGCCGCCTTTCTTGCCGGCCTCCCTGGCCCGCTCGGGGTCATTTTTAAAGTTCCCTCCGCTTTCTTGGCCGCCTTTCTGACCGATCTCAGAGTAGAACTCTGAATCATGTTTTTTACTCGTAGCCTCGCCGCCTAGCTTGCCGGCCTCGGCCCGACTCATTTTGCCTCGTTCTTTTGCCATGCATACCCCCTTTATTACTGTCTCCATCCTACAGGCAATAGGTGCCGTTAGGCATTAGGAGCATTAACAAGAGCTTCTGAGGCGGGCAAGGGGAATGTTGTGGGAACGCCAAGATAAGCGCATTGGAGATGACAGCATAAGCATTTTGTGGTTAGATAGGGGTATGAAACCTGTAAAACAAGAACTCGATAGCATCTACTTTTTAAAAATCCTGCTGTACTTCATTATCGGAAGCGTTTGGTTTGCTTTTAACGAGGCCCGCCTGCTGCCCTTCGGCCTGATTCTGGGCTTACTTGCAGTTCGTCATGAAAAGCTGCAGATTGATCGCAAAATAGAGTACGCCATACTTGTAATTGCTTCATTGCTAGGCCTCTTCGGTATCGGCATTACTGTCACTTGGCGATTCTAATTTTACCCCTTTACACTCCCTGAGCATAAGCGGTATAATTACTACACATCACGCTTATGCTTTCTCGGGGTCTTAAACACCCTGTTCTTGGCATAAGCAAGGTGGAGTAAATAAAAACTAAAGAGGAGTTATCATCCGGTTGGTTAACCTTCATGGCCTAAAAGGCATCAAAGGTTCCATTGCGAAGCATTCGCACCAACCAAACACCCCGCCCCCAACGGGTCTATTTGCGTTACTCAAGAATCAAGCCGGGATACTCTCCCTCTCCTTCAACCAACTACTTATGATCTTCTTTACAACTGCCATAGTCGGAGCCGCAGGCGGTCTCATTGCCGACCAGTACCTAACCTACCCTGGGGAGCGTGGACCAAAAGGCGAGCAAGGTACCCAGGGAGCCACTGGCCTCATCGGCCTAAGCGGTGCAGCCGGCTTGCAGGGCTCGCCAGGCGAGCAGGGCGCCCAAGGTATCCAAGGTTCAACCGGCCCGCAAGGGGAGCAGGGTATCCAGGGAGCCACTGGTGCAACTGGAGCCACTGGTGCAACAGGTGCAACCGGAGCCACCGGCCCATCCGGCACTGCCACCTGCCCCAATGGCACTTGTGTTTCACTCCAGGCCACAAGCCCAGGGGTGCAAGAGACCGGTAATATCAATGTGTCAGGTACGGTTCAAGCCGGCTCCTTCAGCGGGAGCGGAGCTTCACTAACCTCCCTCAATGCCACCAATCTTTCCTCTGGCACTCTAGATAACGCCAGACTAAGCTCTTCCGTCTCACTCTTAGGCCAGCTGATAGAGAATGCTGAACTGGCCGGCTCTATAGCTGACTCTAAGCTAAATACCATCTCGACTGCCGGCAAGGTAGCAGATAGTGCACTAAGTGCCAATGTAGCCTTACTCAACGGCACCTTTCTCCACCGAAACGCCGCCAATTCCACGACCGCCTTCCAGATACAGAATGCAGCGGCAGGTAGTCTTTTTCAGGTAGATACTACCAATGGCAATTTAACTCTTAACGGACTAAATTCGGGTGAACTGCAGAGTTGGAGTACTGGCAGTAATGCCTTGCCAGGTGTCCGCTGGTTACATTCTTCAGTCACTGCTAATGGGTTTGTGTATATGATTGGTGGAGAAAATTCGACTGGATCTGGAAATGCCCAATCCACTGTCTATTATGCCAAGCTAAATGCTGATGGATCCGCTGGAACCTGGTCCACCAATGCGAATGCCTTGCCTGCCGTACGATCAGCCCATACATCAGTTGTGGCTAATGGATATATTTACGTGATTGGTGGGCGCACACCAGACTCTACTGTCTACTACGCTAAGCTCAACGCCGACGGCTCAACCGATGCTTGGCAAACCAACTCTAATACACTACCTGCCGCTCGAAGTTTTGCCAGTTCTGTAGTTGCAAATGGATACGTATATGTATTGGGTGGATTTAATGCTAGTGCTCAATCAACTGTCTACTACGCCAAACTTAACGCCGATGGCTCCACTGGCAGCTGGAGTACCAATGCTAACGCTCTGCCAGCTGTTCGAAATTCACACAGCTCTATTGTGGCAAACGGTTATGTCTATGTGATTGGTGGTGCAAACGACAGTGCTGCTCAATCAACTGTTTACTACGCAAAGTTAAACGCCGACGGTTCAACTGGGGCTTGGTCAACCAATAGTAATACGTTGCCTGCTATCCGGGAGAACCACTCATCAGTAGTAGCAGACGGATACGTGTATGTAATTGGTGGCAATTCCGCAGCCACTGTCCACTATGGAAAGTTGAATGCCGATGGGTCTGTAGGCAGTTGGAGTACTAACTTAGCCGCTCTTCCAACAACAAGAAGGGCAGCTAGCTCAATCATCGCTAATGGCTGGGTCTATGTAATGGCTGGTTATGATGGTGAGAGCATTCAAAACACTATTTATTATGCCTCAGTCTCCCGGCTGAAGATTGGTGGGGCGGTTGATCTGGTTGGTCTGGGCGGCCAAAACTTGGCTGAAGGCGGGACGGGTGGTGAATTGACGGCGGGCAATACCAATGTGGTCGGCCAACTTCAAGTGCAGGGACCAGCCACCTTTACCCAATCTGTCTCGGTTGGTCAGGAGCTAGCTGTCAGGGGGACAGTCTTATTCAAAAACTCCACCAACTCCACCACCGCCTTCCAGGTGCAGAATGCAACTGGGACTACCTTATTCGGTGTTGATACCAGTAACGCACGCATATTTAGTAGCGTAGCAGATGGAGCTACTGCGGTAGGTTTTACCTTCAACACCACCGTCTCTCTAGCTACCTCCGGTGCTAAACTGCTATCCCTCAAGAATAATGGAGTGGAGAAGTTCTCGATAGATAAAGATGGCTATATTAAGCAGGAAAATTGGCATCTTGTAGGTGGTGTCGGAGAGCCGGCCTTTAATACGGGCTGGGGTAATTATGATGCAAACAGGCCAGTTGCCTTCTTTAAGGATTCTATGGGAGTAGTTCACCTTAAAGGTCAGGCAAAACGGTCATCGGGAACAGCTAGTAGGATATTCACTTTGCCTTCAGGGTACGCACCCGATGGTACATCTGATGCGGAGTTTTCTACTGCTTCATGGAGCTCTGGTACTGGCTATATACTGGGTGGTTTCGTAATTAAATCAAAAAATCTTACTCCAGGATCCGCAGGTGAAGTATTGTACATCTTTGGCGCTACAGAGTATCTCCCACTTGATGGCATAACCTTTAGGGCAGAATGATGAACCTAACCACCCCCAAACTTCTAACCCTAATCCTAGCCACCGCCCTCATTAGCTCAGGCGCCGGCCTCCTAGCTGATCAATTCCTAACCTACCCCGGTGAGCGCGGTCCAAGAGGTGAACAAGGCATAGCCGGTACTGCTGGCCCCATAGGCCTCACCGGCGCAGCCGGCCTCCAAGGTGCGCCAGGCTCCCAGGGATCTCAAGGCCTGCAAGGCTCCACCGGCCCACAAGGGGAACAAGGCATCCAGGGAGTCACTGGTGCAATCGGAGCCACTGGCCCAACAGGTGCAACCGGCGCCACCGGTGCCCAAGGCCCCAGTGGTACTGCCACCTGCCCCAATGGCACTTGTGTCTCACTCCAGGCCACCAGCCCAGGAGTGCAAGAGACCGGTAACATCAATGTGTCAGGTACGGTTCAAGCCGGTACCTTCGCAGGCTCCGGTGCCTCCCTTACCTCCCTTAATGCCACCAATCTTTCCTCTGGCACTCTAGATAACGCCAGACTAAGCTCTTCCGTCTCTCTACTCGGCCAGCTGATAGAGAATGCTGAACTGGCCGGCTCTATAGCTGACTCTAAGCTAAACACCATCTCGACTGCTGGCAAGGTAGCAGATAGTGCACTAAGCTCTAACATAGCCCTACTAAACGGCACCGGCCCTCAGACCTTTACCGGTAACAACCGGTTCAATGGCACACTCCTGCATCGTAATGCCGCCGACTCTACCACTGCCTTCAGAATCCAGAATGCAGCTGGAGCTAACCTGCTGGTGGCCGACACCACTAACGCCTGGGTAGGCATAGGCAAAACACCGACCGATACTCTGGATGTAGCAGGCAACGGAGTATTTAGTGGCCGCATATACATCAATGGCCCAGCACTGGATATGCGCTCAGGAGCTAGCATACTGCTGGATGCTAGCAGTGAGATAGATTGGTATTCAGGCGCAAATATTGACGTTGCCCTATATCGTTCAGCCGCTGCCACACTAACTAACAGTGGCTCCCTGGTGGTTTCTAATAACTTTACCGGAGAAGGTACCGCTTTATTCAAAAACGCCGCCAACTCTACTACTGCCTTCCAAGTCCAGAATGCGGCGGGGACTACCTTACTGGGTGTAGATACTTCCGGAGGCATACTGTTCTCTAATAAGGCTGATGGTGCCAGCACTATAGCTTTTCAGCTGAAAGCCAATACCAACTTAACCACCTCTGGGGCTAAGCTATTGGTTCTTACCAACGGCTCCCTAGGCGATAAGTTTGTGATAGATAAAGACGGGTTTATTACTACAGAGAGTGTCAGTGTGAGCTCAACCGGCAAGGATGCTAATGGATTTGCTGCCGGCAGCTTTCGTGTAAGAAAAACGACCAACTCTCAAAGCCCAACCCCAGGGGGCGCGGGTGTGAATGTGACCTTTAACGCTGAGGATTGGGACGTATCCAACTGGTTTGATACCAGCAACAGCCGGTTTACTCCCACGATCAAGGGCTACTATCGCTGTTCAGCCCAAATATATATGTCCACCCTGGCCGCCAGCCAAACAGTTAGCTGGTCTATCGTTAATAACAACACCGGTAAAGCGGCTGCGGAGTGGTATGGTATTCCCGGGGCCATAAACCCGGTTCTTAGTACAACCGGAACGTTCCTAGCTAACGGCACAACTGATTACTTCCAGGTTAATGTTGGAATCGGCAGCGGAAACAGCTCCACGGTGAATGCAGATGGTGCAGGGACAACCAATTTTGCCTGCGAACTAATAGGCAAGGCGTCATGAGTATACCTCTAAACTCCTCACCCTTTTGTTCTTGCTTTACCCGAACGATAGGCGACGTTACATCTTACGGGCTTTTTCGATAGCCGCGATCATAATAACTACTATCAACACTTGAGCCACGAATGTCATAAATGGCCGCACGACCCAAACCGACTCCGGCAACTGGGTGTAGATAAATATCCATACCACGTAAGCAATAACCCAGCGGACTATATTAATAGCTGTAATCCGCCCGTATGCGCGCTCTAAATTGTAGAACAAATCATTAGTATTCATATGGCAAATACTATACACTAAAGAGCTTATGTTGTCAATAGTTAAAGTAACTGGGCTATATCTGTTGACAGGAGAGCATATTTACTGGTATATTCACTTGGTAGTAATGCATCCGGCGCCCGCCGGACCAGATACACATTAACCCAACTAGGAGTTGATAGGGTTTCGCCCTAAAGGCGGAAAACCGATCGAATCCTAGGATTTTATATGTTTAAGGAGCAAAACAAACGGGATGAAGGCTATCTTGGGCCGAAAACTGGGAATGACACAGATCTTCGATGCAGAAGGTAACGTTCAGCGCGTCACCGTGCTGGAGGCTGGCCCCTGTGTGGTTACTCAGGTAAAGACCGGCGAAAAAGATGGCTATATGGCAATTCAGATGGGGCTTGGCAAGGCCAAGAACCCGGCAAAACCGCAAGCCGGACATGCCACATTTAGTGAAGCTACTCCACAGGTTCTGCGTGAGGTACGGATGGAAGATTCGGTAACTGACGTAGAGGCTGTAGAGGGTGAAGAGCCGATTAAGGTCGGCGCTAAGATAGACGCCGGTATTTTTCAGGCAGGTGACACCGTGCAGGTAACTTCTACCAGTAAAGGCAAGGGCTTTGCCGGTACCGTAAAGCGGCATAATTTTGCTACCGGCCCCAAGAGCCACGGTTCGCACAACCATCGCCAGCCCGGCTCTATCGGCGGCGCCTACCCCCAGAAGGTCTTTAAGGGTATTAAAATGGCCGGCCGCATGGGCGGTGAGCGCACAACCGTCAAAAACTTGAAAGTAGTACAGGTAGAGGCCGACAAAAACCTAGTAGCTATAAAAGGCGCCGTGCCCGGTCCGCGTAAATCTTTGGTAATGATCAAGCTAATCAAGCCGACTGAGCGCCAGGAGGCTGCAAGTGAGTAAGGTAACCGCATATTCCAAGACCGGAGCTAAAAAAGAGGCTCAGGTAACGCTAGCCAAAGAAGTCTTTGGGCTGGAACTGAACCACGATCTCTTAAAGCTGGCATACAACACCTATCTGGCTAATGGCCGCAGCGCCCAGGCCAAAGTGCTGACCCGCGGCGAAGTGCGCGGCGGCGGTCGTAAACCTTGGCGACAGAAGGGTACCGGGCGGGCCAGGGCCGGTTCTATCCGCATACCTCACTGGAAGGGCGGCGGTGTAACTTTTGGCCCAACAGGCGAGGAGAATCACAAAGTTCAGCTTCCGCAAAAGGTTCGCCGGTTGGCTATTCGCCAGGCGCTGAGCGCCCAAGCTGCTGATAAGAAAGTAATTATTCTGGAATCATTCGATGGCGGAAATGGCAAAGTTAAAACAGCCCTCGCGCTGCTGCAGAAGATTGGCGTTACCGGCAGAGTGCTCTTGGTAGTGCCCGAGAAAACCGATGCCATAGACCGCTCGACCCGTAATATCCCCGAGCTGGTCGTCTCCGCCGCTAACTACCTGAATGTTTTTGTGATTCTAAATGCCGACACTGTCGTAATTACGGCTGATGCCGCAGACAAAATCGAAAACTGGCTGGGAGAATCTAAAAAATCAGAGAAGAAGGCCCAGCCAAAAGCTGCAACCAAGACTAAGGTAGCAGCAGGAGAAGCCAAATGAGCCTACTCCTTACACCACACGTCAGCGAAAAGGCGATTGCTCTAGCTGAGCGAAATGTTTATGTATTTGAAGTGCCCATGACCGCTAACAAAATCGAAGTAGCCAAAGCCGTTAAGGAAGCCTTTCAGGTAGAGGTGGAAGCTGTAAATATGGCGATAATTAAGGGCAAGCCAAGCTCAAAGCGCTATGGCAAGAACGCCGGACGCCGAAAAGACTTAAAAAAAGCTATGATTACAGTCAAAAAGGGCCAGAGCATTAAACTATTCGAGGGAGCCAAGTAATGGCACTGAAACTGTACAAACCGACCACCCCGGCTAGGCGCGGTATGGTAGCGGCTGATACCAGCACAATTACCAAGAAAAAGCCCGAAAAATCACTACTGGTTGCTAAAAAAACCGGCTCAGGCCGCAATAACCAGGGGCGTATTACCACCCGTCATCGCGGCGGCGGCGCAAAGCGCTTCTACCGTTTGGTTGATTTTAAGGCCGCCGGCCTCAAGGGCAAAATTATTGCCATCGAATACGATCCGAACCGTACGGCTAGAATTGCCCTGGTAGAGCTAGAGAGCGGCAAAAAGGCTTACGTACTAGCTGGCAGCGGCATGAAGGTTGGCCAGAAAATTGCTAGCGGTCTGGATGTGGAGATTACAACCTCTAACCGCCTGCCGTTAAAGAATATTCCCGTAGGTACACAGATTTATAACATCGAACTAGTACTGGGTAAGGGCGGGCAATTAGTGCGAAGTGCCGGTACCAAGGCTCAGCTAGCAGCCAAAGAAGGTGAGTTTTGCCAGGTACGGCTGCCTAGCGGCGAAGTGCGCCTCATTAACCAAAACTGTATGGCGACCATCGGCACCGTGGGTAATGAAGGCCACCAGAACATTAAATATGGCAGCGCCGGACGCAGACGCAGGATGGGTTGGCGGCCTACTGTACGAGGTAAAGCCATGAACCCGGTAGATCACGCCCATGGTGGTGGTGAGGGCGGTACCGACATCGGTCTGCCGTCTCCGCAGACCCCCTGGGGCAAGCCGGCACTAGGGTTAAAAACCCGCCGACGCAAATTAACTGATAGAATGATTGTTCGTAACCGTAAACAGGGTAGGAGAAAGTAATGAGCCGTTCACTCAAAAAAGGCCCATATGTCGATGAGAAGCTAATGAAGAAAGTAGCCAAGCTAGGCGCGAACGATAAAACCGTCATTAAGACATGGGCCAGAGCCAGTACTATTGCCCCCGAAATGGTTGGGCATACCTTTGCCGTGCACAATGGCAAAATCCACATCCCTGTTTATGTTTCAGAGAACATGGTCGGCCATAAGCTGGGTGAATTCGCACCTACACGTAAATTCCGCGGGCATGGCGGTAAGTTAGCGAAGGGCAAATAATGAACGTTCGTGCTACCGCAAAATTCATTGGTACTTCTAGTCGTAAAGTCGGCTTGGTAGCGGGCCTCATCCGCGGCCGGGGGGCGCGGGAGGCTCTAAACCTCTTGCAGCAAACTCCCAAGGGTGCAGCAACGCCCATGGGTAAGGTGCTGGGTTCAGCTATTGCCAACGCTGAGAACAATTACAACTTGAACGCTAAAGACTTACAGGTCGCATCTGTGCTGGTTGGACCGTCCAGGACACTTAAGCGCTTTCGCCCACGTGCTAAGGGCTCGGCTGCTCCCATCAAACATCGCTCGAGCCACATTACAATCATTCTTTCTGAGCAGCCCAAAACAGTTAAACCGGCTGCAGCCAGTGCAAAAACAGAAGCTAAGGCCTCTAAGCCAGCCGCAAAGGAGGCCAAGTAATGGGTCAGAAAATTAACCCCCGCAGCCTGCGCCTGCCGATCGATAAAGACTGGCAGTCTAAGTGGTTTGCCGGTGGCACGCGTGAATATGCCCTCTTTGTAGTGCAAGACGTTAAGCTGCGCCGGGCGGCCATGAAGAAACTCGGCCGACGGGCAGGTGTAGACCGCATAGATATCGAACGCTCGCCGAACCTCATTACAGTTACTGTGCACACTGCAAAACCAGGCGTAGTTATAGGCCGCGGCGGCTCAGGAGCCGAAGAGCTGAAGAACGTATTGGTTAAAATTGCTAGCGCGCCGGTAAAGGTTAGCGTGGAAGAGATTAAAAAGCCGGAACTTAATGCCACCCTGGTAGCAGCTAATGTAGCTAGCCAGCTGGAGCGGCGTATTTCGTTCCGCCGGGCAATGAAAATGACTGCCGAGAACACCATGAAGTCGGGCGCCAAAGGCGTTAAAATCGGCGTGGCCGGTCGGCTGAACGGAGCCGAGATGAGCCGCCGCGAAATGGTAGCCCGCGGTTCCATTCCTCTGCATACGCTCCGGGCCGACATCGATTACGCTCACGTCGAGGCCTACACCACATATGGTGTACTGGGCGTAAAGGTCTGGATATATAAGGGCAATAAACATATTGATAAGCACACCGACAAGAATATCGATAAGAATAACAATAATAACCAAGGAGCCGGAGCTTAAGCCATGTTAATGCCTAAGAAAACCAAATACCGAAAGGCACACAAGGGGCGCATTACCGGCCTCTCCCCCCGAGGCAACACTTTGAGCTTCGGCCAGTATGGCTTGAAGGCCGATGGCACCGAGCGCATTACCTCGCGCCAGATTGAGGCTGCCAGACGGGCAATGACCCGCTACATTCGCCGTGGCGGTAAAATCTGGATCCGTATCTTTCCCGATCTGCCCGTTACCAAAAAGCCGGCTGAGGTCGGCATGGGTGGGGGCAAGGGCTCGCTAGACCGCTATGTAGCTAGAGTTCGGCCCGGACGAATCCTGTTCGAAATGGAGGGTGTCCAGGAGGAAGTGGCCAGAGAAGCTATGCGTCTGGCTGCCGGCAAGCTGCCTATTAAGACCAAATTTGTCATTCGCCACACGCCAGGGGAGAACAGTTGATGAAATATCAGGAAATTAAAACTAAGACCGATAAGGAGCTAATAACCTTGCTTCACGAACAGCGGCAGAAGTTGGCTAAGCTGGCAATCGACATGAAGACCCAGAAGGTCGGTAATGTTAAGCAGATTCTGGCTGTAAAAAAACTGGCTGCTCGCATTCAGACGGAGCGGCGTGCAAGGGAGATGAGCAAACTGGAGGAATCAAATGGCTAGAAAATTAATTGGAATAGTATCTTCCGACAAAATGGATAAGACAGTAGTCGTAACTGTTGAGCGGGTCAAAGAGCATCCAATCTACCGTAAGAAGTACACCGTAAACAGTAACTTCAAGGCCCATGACGCTGAGAATGCTTACAAAGTGGGCGACAAGGTAGAGATTGAAGAGTCCAGGCCTATCAGTAAGCACAAGCATTGGGTCGTGACCCGTAAGATTACAGCTAGCGAGGTGGCAGCGTGATTCAGGCTGAGTCTAGATTGAAAGTAGCCGACAACAGCGGTGCACGCGAGATTCTCTGCATTAAAGTGCTGGGCGGTTCAAGGCGCCGGTACGCCCGAGTGGGAGATATCATTACGGCTACAGTTAAGGTGGCTCTGCCAGCCGGCAATGTAAAGAAGAAGGAGGTAGTGCAGGCAGTGGTGGTCAGAACTACCCAGCCCACCAAGCGCCCCGACGGCTCTTCTGTACGCTTTGACGACAACGCGGCTGTGATTATAGACAAGAATGGTCAGCCCCGCTCTACCCGTGTATTTGGCCCGATCGCCCGTGAACTGCGTGACAGAGGTTATATGAAGATCATATCCCTAGCACCGGAGGTTCTATGAAGCTGAAACTGAAAGATAAGGTGCTGGTTATAGCCGGTAAAGATAAGGGTAAGACAGGCGAGATTACAGCTGTTCTCCCAAAAGAGGGCAAAGTGGTGGTAGATAAGATAAATGTTGCCAAGCGGCACACCAAGCCTTCGAACAAAAACCCCCGCGGCGGCATTTTAGAGATCAATCGGCCAATCGATATCAGTAAGCTCATGGTTATCGATCCGGCTACTGGCCAGCCTTCGCGCGTAGGATACAAAGAGGTAAAGGGAGTTAAAGAACGCTACTTTAAGCCTACTAGACGCCCAAAAGTTAAGAAATCTAAGGAATAATGATGAAGAATCGTTTACAAGAAAAATATAGTAAAGAAATCAAACCGACTCTGCAGAAAGAGTTGGGCGTGAACGTGCACCAGGTACCAAAGGTAGAAAAGGTAGTTGTGAACTCTGGGGTGGGCCGAGCCGCTAACGACTCCAAACAGCTTGAGGCTGTACTGGCAACCCTTACAACTATTACCGGCCAAAAGCCCGTTACTACTGCCGCCAGGCACAGTATTGCCGGCTTCAAGCTGCGTGAAGAGAGTAAAATTGGTGCCAAGGTCACCTTACGCGGAGATAGAATGTATCATTTACTATACCGACTAATATCTGTGGCTCTGCCGCGTATCCGCGACTTCAGAGGAGTTTCGGTTAAGGCATTTGATAAGCAGGGTAATTACAGCGTTGGTGTGACTGAGCAGCAGATATTTCCAGAGATTTCGTTCGAAGACGCGTCTAACAGTCACGGCCTGCAGATTAATATAATTACTTCGGCCCGTTCTCCTGAGGAGAGTAAAAGGCTACTGGAATTAATGGGATTTCCCTTTAGGAGGATCAGCTGATGGCAAGATTAGCATTGGTACTTAAAGCCGGCCGCAAGCCGAAATTTTCTACTCGGCAGCACAACCGCTGCAAGCTATGCGGGCGGAGCGGAAGTTATATTCGTAAGTTCGGTATGTGCCGGATCTGCTTTAGGGAACACGCCAGCCGTGGGCAGATACCTGGCGTGAGAAAGGCTAGCTGGTAAGGAGGAATGATGAGCGACCCAATTGCAGATATGTTAACTAGAATTCGTAACGGACTGGCGGTTTCCAAAGAAACCGTGGTAGTTCCGCATTCCAAAATGAAAGAGGCCATTGCCGGTATACTGAAAGAAAACGGTTTTATTGCCGGCTTCAAGGTAGAAGGCAAAGAGGCGGGCTTTAAGATGCTCATTATTAGCCTTAAGGCTGATGCCGACCAGCCGGTTATTTCAAGCTTGGCTCGCGTTTCTAAGCCCGGTCGTAGGGTGTACGCCTCGAGCCAGGACATTCCATTAGTTCTTGGCGGCAGGGGAATGGTAATAGTTTCAACCTCAAACGGAGTTATGAGCGGCAGAGATGCTAGGAAAAAAGGCCTGGGCGGTGAATTAATCTGTAAGGTATGGTGACATGAGTAGAATCGGCCGACAACCAATAGAAATTCCAGCCGGAGTCACTGTTACCCTGGAGGCTAGCCGTGTGCTTGCTAAAGGGCCAAAGGGTGAGCTTGAAGCACCTATTCTGCCTGGCATTAAAGTCGAGCAGACTGACGGCAAGCTAACAGTTGCCAAAAAGCACGAGAGTGCCGAAACGATTCGCCTATATGGACTGGCGCGGACTTTGATCGCAAATATTGTGATCGGTGTAAGCCGCGGCTATGAACGCAAGCTAGAGATTAACGGTGTCGGCTACCGGGCCAATGTAAGTGGTCAGACCATTAATCTCTCGCTGGGTTTCTCGCACCCGATCGTATTTGCACTGCCCAAGGGCATAGAGGCAAAGGTGGAGAAGAACGTTCTAACTATTAGCGGCGCCGATAAGCAGATGGTCGGCCAGGTAGCTGCCAATATTCGCTCTCTAAGAAAGCCGGAGCCGTATAAGGGCAAGGGCATTAAATATGCCGAAGAGCGCATTAGGCGCAAGGCCGGCAAAACGGCGGCGAAAGGTTAATTATGAGTAAACTACTTAAACTACAAGCAGCTAGCCGCGCCAGGCGCGTTCGAGCCAAGGTTGCCGGCACTGCCGAGCGGCCAAGACTTGCAGCCAGGGTGACAGCCAGGCACATAACCGCCCAGTTAATCAATGATGATGCGGGTAAGACGCTGGCTCACGCCACCACAGTGAAGTCTGAGGCTAAGGGCACTATGACAGAAAAAGCAGCCTGGGTCGGTACGCAAATCGCCGTCCAGGCCAAAAAACATAAAATTAAGAAAGTTATCTTTGATCGCGGTTCAAAGTTGTATCATGGGCGCCTGCACGCGCTGGCTGAAGCCGCCCGTAAAGAAGGATTGGAGTTTTAAATGGCTATTACACACCAGCCAAAAGAGTTCGATGAAAAAGTGATTGCTATAGACCGGGTAGCGCGGGTGGTTAAAGGCGGGCGCAGATTCCGCTTCCGGGCCACGGTCGTAATAGGCGACGGCAAGGGACGAGTAGGGGTAGGAATTGGCAAGGGCTCTGAGGTAATGACTTCTATTGCCAAGGCCGTTTCGCGCGCTAAGCGGAATATGATCGTTGTACCAATTACAGAGAAGGGGAGTATCCCCCACGAAGTTAGCGTGCGCTTTTCTGGCGCGCAGATTCTACTAAAGCCGGCCTCAGATGGTACAGGGGTGATCGCTGGTGGTGCGGTTCGTAATGTCGTTGAGGTAGCCGGTATTCACAACCTGCTGACTAAATCGTTTGGCTCGACCAATAAGCTCAATAACGCCTACGCTACAATAATGGCCCTCTCGCAGCTGCGTGCTAAAGCGGGTGCGGGGCCCAATCCGGCAGCAAAGGAAGAAAAACCTGCCGCAAAGGCAAAACCCGCAAAGGTAAAGGTATAGCTATGAAGGTTCATCAACTACAAGTTACATCTAAGAATAATAAGAAGCGGATCGGCCGCGGTATTGCAGCCGGTCAGGGTAAGACTGCCGGTCGCGGTACCAAAGGTCAGAATTCCCGTGCTGGTGGCGGCGTGCGCCTTGGTTTCGAGGGCGGTCAGAACCCCCTGGCTAAAAGACTTCCCAAGAAGCGTGGATTTACGCCGATTAATAAGATTAATTACACGTGCATTAGCCTGGAGCGCTTGAATGGCCTAAGCGCCGGCGCTGTAACTAACGAAACTTTGGCTGAAGCCGGTATTATTAAAAACAGGTTCCGTCCTGTAAAAATACTCGGTACAGGCAGTCTAGAAAAGAAATTAGCTATTAAACTGCAAGCTGCTACCAAATCGGCCCAGGAGGCTATTGCTAGTGCCGGCGGCAGTTTTGAGGCGGTACCTATACCCAGAAGGCATGTAGCCAAGGAGAAAGCTCAGAAGTGAACCTTGCGACCCTGAAACAAGGCTACAAATCCCCGCAGCTGCGCAACCGTATCCTTGTAATCCTAGGGTTGCTGATTCTTTTTAGAATTCTTTCCTACATACCGGTGCCGGTTCCCGATAATGCGGCTCTGGCGGCCTTCTTAACCCGCCTGTTCGGCTCTAGTCAGTTACTCGGTTTTGCCGATTTATTCTCTGGTGGAGCGCTTACTAACTTTTCGATTGTAATGATGGGCCTGGGTCCGTACATTAATGCCTCGATTATTATTCAGCTAATGACTAAAGTAGTGCCCCATCTGGAATCGCTGAGTAAAGAAGGCGATGCCGGCAGGCGCAAGATCAGTCAGTATACCAGGCTTTTTACCCTGCCGCTGGCTATCCTGCAGTCTATCGGTATGGTGCTTTTAATCCAGCAGATGTCCCAGCAGATTGCCCAGACCGATCTGATTGGGCATCCTTCTCTTTTCCAGTGGTTCCTAATGATCACTACCATGACGGCCGGCACCATGCTGCTCATGTGGCTGGGTGAGCTCATATCGGAACGCGGTATTGGTAATGGCATTTCGCTCATTATATTTGCCGGAATTATCGCGGCTCTGCCCACTAGCGCAGGTCAGTATTTGAACCTGGTAGCCAACGACAGCGGGAAGATACTCCAGCTGATCCTGATTGGTGCCCTGGCTCTAGTCGTAATATATGTTCTTGTACTGCTAAACGAAGGCCAGCGTTCAATACCGGTTTCCTATGCCCGGAAAGTGCGCGGCAGTCGTATTTTATCGGGAGTAGATACCTATTTGCCAATCCGCTTGATTACAGCCGGTGTTATACCGATCATCTTCGCTCTGGCCTTCCTTTCCATACCGGCCTTTATCGGCCAGCTGCTGCGCAACGTTAAAACTGATTGGGTGGCAGATTTTGCCAACTGGATGACTACCTTTTTTGCGCCAGCCAGCGCCGGTTATGCCGTCAGCTATTTCGTGCTCGTCGTGGCCTTTACCTATTTTTACACTTCGATTATCTTCAACCCCAAGGATATCTCCGAAAACATGCAGAAGCAGGGCGGCTTTATACCAGGTATTCGTCCCGGGCGCGAAACAGCCAGCTATCTGCAGAATGTAGTGAACCGCCTGACTCTGTTCGGCTCGATTAGCTTGGGGCTAATAGCAGTATTGCCGTTTATAGTCGAAAGCTTTACTCATACCCAAATCTTAACCATTGGTGGCACCGGTCTCTTGATTGTGGTTACAGTTGCGATAGAGACAATGAAGCAGCTCGAATCGCGTGTAATATCTATTTCTTATGATAAATACTAGCCAGAAGCAAAAACTCCTTTACAGAAGTAATAAAAATCCCTATAATAACAAGCTGTAGCTCAAGTTATGTCAGATACAAAGGAAGTAATTGAATTAACCGGAACCGTTCTGGAGACACTCCCCAATGCAATGTTCAAAGTGGAGCTCGAGAACGGTCACGTTGTTTTAGCCCACATTTCGGGTAAAATGCGCATGCATTACATCAAAATACTTCCTGGTGACAAAGTTACTCTGGAAATGACCCCTTATGATCTTACTAAGGGGCGCATAACTTACCGGCATAAATAACGAGGCAAGCAGTGAAAGTTCGCGCCAGCGCTAAAAAAATCTGTTCCAAATGCAAAATCGTCCGCCGTGAGGGCGTTGTATATGTTATTTGCGACAACCCTAAGCATAAGCAGAGGCAGGGATAATGGCGCGTATAACCGGTGTAAACATTCCAAATGATAAGCGAGTAGAGATAGCCCTAACCTATATTCACGGAATAGGGCTGACTAGCAGCCGTAAAATCCTAAAGGCAGCCGGGATTAACCCAGATACCAGAGTAAAGGATTTAGCCGAATCTGACATAGCTAAGATCAGAGAACAGATTGAGCGTGATTATACGGTAGAAGGCGACCTGCAGCGAAGCGTTACATTGGCTATTAAGCGCTTGAAAGAAGTCAGCACTTACCGCGGTCTCAGGCACAAGAATAATCTGCCGGTTAGGGGGCAGCGCACTAAGACCAATGCCCGCACTAAGCGCGGCCGAAAGATTACTATGGGCAGTGGCCGTAAAAAAGCTACGGCTAAGACTTAAAGGATTTATTTATGGCAAATTCCAGCACAACTAAAACCAGACGCCGAAAGGTCAAGCGCAACGTACCGGTTGGACAGGTTCATGTTCAGGCCACCTTTAACAACACTATTATTTCTATTACTGACGAAAAAGGTAATTTGCTCACCTGGGCTAGTGCCGGCGGTGCTGGCTTCAGGGGTTCGCGTAAATCTACACCCTATGCCGCCCAAATGGCCGGAGAAAAGGCAGCTGCAATCGCTAAAGACCTAGGTATGACAAAAGTAGATGTATTTGTGCGTGGAGTCGGAAGCGGTCGCGAATCGGCTGTGCGCTCTATCCAATCGGCCGGCATTGCTGTCAGCAGTATTAAAGATGTAACCGGTATTGCGCATAATGGCTGTCGCCCCCGGAAAGCGAGGCGCGTGTAATGGCTAGGGATCTAGCACCAATCGTAAAGCGTTCCCGGCGCGAAAAGACAGCCCTGCATCCTAAGGCGATTAAAGGTATGACTAAGCGCAACTATGGACCAGGGCAGCATGGTATGTCAGGTATTCGCGCAAAGCTAAGCCAATATGCCGTTCAGCTTCGTGAAAAACAGAAAGTTAAGAGAATGTACGGCCTGCTCGAGAAGCAGTTCCGTAAACTGGTAGCCGAATCCGAGAGGCGCCCAGGCGTGGCTGGCGATAACCTCTTGCAGGCGCTTGAGCTGCGACTGGATAATGCTGTATACCGGCTTAACTGGGCGATTTCGCGCCAGGCTGCCCGGCAGCTTGTGACTCATGGGCATATCCTCTTGAATGGTAAGCGAGTAGATATTCCTTCAATCCGCTTAAGCGCGGGTGACGAACTGACTATTCGCCCCAAGAGCGCAGCGAACTCTTACTTTGCCACCTTGAAGCAGACGCTGGTATCCGGCCAAGCGGTCAGTAGTTGGCTGAGTTCAGACAGTAAAAACTTGAAGGCCAAGGTAACCGGCTTGCCACAGCGCGAGGATATTACTGAGGAGATTAATGAGCAATTAATTATTGAGTTTTACTCAAGGTAATGGAGACGTCTATGTTGTACATTTCACTTTTTATCCCGAACTGTACTAGCTTAGACAGCTTTATGTCTGCGAATTTAAATAATGACGAAAGGAATTAGAAGGTGTTATACGAAATGCATCTGCCAGAACTGAAAGTAGTAAAGGAGGACGGCAATAAGTCTACTTTTGCCATCGAGCCGCTGCATTCAGGGTACGGTATGACTTTAGGCAACTCACTGCGCCGTGTTATTCTTTCGAGCTTAGGCGGAGCCGCTATTACGGCCGTTAAGATCGACAACGTATCGCATGAGTTTTCAACTATTAAAGGCGTCAAAGAAGACGTGGTTGAGATTATTCTCAACTTAAAGAAGATTCGCTTCAAGGTATACAGCGATGAACCGCAGTTTTTGGTTTTGACCAAAAACGGAAAAGGCCAAATTAAGGCTGGCGATATTAAGGCCAATGCCGATGTCGAGATCGTTAACCCCGATCAGATTATTGGCACCGTAGATGACGCCAAGGGCAAGGTCGGTATGGAGATTAAGCTAGAAAAGGGCCGGGGCTATGTGCCGGTCGAAGATCGCAGCGATGAAAAGCTGGAAGTCGGGATGATCGCGGTTGACGCGCTCTACAGTCCTGTGCGCCGTGTGCGTTATAACGTCGAGAACACTCGTGTTGGGCAGATGACTGATCTCGATCGGCTAGTGATGGATATAGAAACCGATGGTTCGATTTCTCCGCAAGAGGCTATTACTCAGGCGGCTGATATCTTAGTTACTCACTTTTCGGTTGTAGCCGGCCATGGCGTTCCCGCAACCAAACAAACAGCAGGAGCAGATGAGAGCCAAGATGCCAATGCTGCAAAGATTATGATAGAAGAGATCAATCTCTCTCCCCGCACCACTAATGCACTTTTGAATAACGATATCAGGACCATGAAGGATCTACTGCGCCTAAGCGACGGCGAGATTAAAAACCTTAAGGGTTTTGGTGCCAAGGCTTACGATGAAGTTAATGACAAAATAGCAGAATTAGGATTTGCCAAGGAGGAAGAGGTAATCTAATGCACCATCACGGCCACAAGGAGTCTAAGCTGTCATTAGAACAAGGTCCGCGGAAGGCTTTAATCCGCGGGCAGGTGACTTCTTTGGTTGTGCATGAGCAGATTACCACTACTTTAACGAAGGCCAAGACCATCGCCCCTTACTTCGAGAGAATGGTTACCAAGGCCAAGCAGGGCGACCTGCATAATAAGCGCCAGATAAGGGCCTTCCTTCTAACAGATAAGGCAGCTCAAAAACTGGTAGAGGAGATTGCACCCCGCTTTAAGGATCGTAAGGGCGGCTACACCCGGATTGTAAAAATCGAGAACCGCAGAGGCGACAATGCCCCTATGGCTGTTGTTAGTCTAACCGAGCTAGCAAATCCGGCCGAGAAAGCTGAGAAAAAGCCTGAGGCTGACTCTAAGGTCAAAAAGCCCGCTGCAGCCAAAACCCAGGTTAAGGCTAAAGCAGCAGACAAACCAAAGGCAAAAACTAAACCTGAGGCTAAAAAGTGAAGACTTACTCTGCTAAACCAACAGACGTACAACGTGATTGGTATATTGTAGATGCTGCGGGGCAGACATTGGGCCGAATAGCTACTCTGATTGCCTCTCATCTAACTGGTAAGAATAAGCCGATATATACTGCCCATATCGACTGCGGCGATCACGTGGTGGTTATTAATGCGGCTCAGGTGAAGGTGACCGGCAATAAGCTAACAGATAAGAAGTACTACCGTCACTCAGGCTACCCAGGTGGTATAAAAGAGATTTCCCTAGAGGAGCTATTATCTAAGCATCCTGAGCGAGCTATAGAATCAGCCGTGCGCGGTATGCTGCCGCACAATAAGCTGCAGGATCAGCGCATGAAGCGACTCAAGGTTTACCCGGCCGCCGACCACCCCCACGCACCCCAATCACCTAAACCGATTCAAGGAGTAACTAATGGCTGAAAACACTGAGCAAAACACCACCAAAGCTAAAGGCAAATACCATTACGGTTTAGGCCGTCGCAAAGAGGCCATAGCCACCGCACGATTATACCCTGGTAAAGGGGAGATTTTCGTTAACGATGCACCGGCAGAGAGCTACTTTAATAATGCTACTTTAATTCATCTTTTGAACCAGCCTATTGTTCTAGCTGGCTACGACAAGAAGTTTGAGGTTAGCCTGCGTGTAGAGGGAGGCGGCAAGCACGGCCAGGCCGAGGCCGCCCGCTTAGCTATTACCCGGGCACTTACCGAGCTGAATGAAGATCTTAGAGGCACGCTTAAGAAAGCCGGCTATCTCTCGCGTGATCCGCGTGAGAAAGAGCGCAAGAAGCCTGGCCTAAAACGGGCCCGTAAAGCCCCGCAATTCTCTAAACGATA
Source organism: Candidatus Dormiibacterota bacterium (assembly GCA_035536395.1). Classification (NCBI taxonomy): domain Bacteria; kingdom Bacillati; phylum Candidatus Dormiibacterota; species Candidatus Dormiibacterota bacterium. The sequence goes on along the minus strand of DATLOE010000003.1, from coordinate 23,166 downwards.
AGAAAAACCGCCGTAAAGGCGGTTTTTTACTGGAACAGATATAAAAAGGGTGAGCGGCCACCAAGCCCTCCTTTTCATAGGCGGGCCTGTATTGGCCCCGGTAGTAAATCCTCATAACATAAGTGCTTATTACCGCTGCCAAACCGCTATTTTTTAATATTCCTTACCAACAACAGGTGATATATTAACATAAGAAGTGTAATGTGTCAATATACGGGTCGATATGGCAAAATAAGCGTTACCGTTATAAAATAACAGTGTGAGTACTCATAAACGCCCAGTAGTAGTCATACTGCTGTTTATTAGTTTATTGGCTATTGGAACAGCCGGGTTCAGCGCGACTGAAGGGCTTTCGACTGGCGATGCCCTCTACCAGTCGCTGCTTGTTATGCTGCGGCATTTCGGATACGCCGAGCTTCACCACCCCCTAGCCAGGGCTTTGAACATATTCTTGATACTGAGCAGCTTCGCCCTAATAGGCTATTTGCTTAAGTGGTTTGCGGAATATATCATGGGTGTAAGTGACACTGTTCACAAAAAACGGTTGCAGGTAAAGATTAATAAAATGAAAAATCACTACATAGTCTGCGGTTTGGGGCGGGTCGGCAGTCAGGTGGCCAGGGAAATGGCAACTGAGGGCGTACCGTTTGTAGCTCTGGACAGAGACAAATCTAAAGTCGATGATGCCCTTGCCTTGGGCTATATTGCCGTGCAGGCCGACAGCACCTCTGAAGAGGTGCTGGTAGAAGCCGGCGTTAAGCGGGCAGCAGGCCTGGTGGCGAGCCTAGGGGAAGATCCGGCTAACTTGTTGGTAACGCTAGCGGCCAGATCGCTCAACCCCGAGCTCTACATTGTGGCTCGTGCTAACCGGCAGGAAAATGAACTTAAATTGAAACACGCCGGAGCCGATAAGGTTGCCTTGCCATATCAAATCGGCGGATACCATATGGCCTCCATGGCGCTCAGGCCGAATGTGGTTGACTATATGGATATCGTTAGCAGTTCCGGCTCCTCTCATGATCTAGAGGTAGAGGAGATGATTGTGAGCGAGGAGTCTCCACTAGCTGGGCATCATTTAGGCAAAAAACTGGCCGAGGGAGACATTGGCGCCACAGTAATAGCTATTAACGGAGCAGATGGCAGCAGTAAGGTGCGGCCGACCGGTAGGGAAATGATTTACCCGGGAGATCGTTTGGTGATATTGGGCGCAAAGGGCGACCTCACCAAGGCCTCAGAATTAATCCGTTAGGCTTACGATATTGCACACTTTGGCGTCAAAATATCCAGTCCTCGTTAACCGTAGTACGTCTATGCCTCACTCCGGGCTTCAATTTTTCCTTGAATTGTACTAATCTCATTAAGCCTATGAGTATAGAAAAGAAATTTAAACTGGGACCAGAAGATGCCGGCAAGCGGCTCGATGTTGTTCTGGCTGGCCACCTGCCTATCACCCGTAGCGCCGTGTTAAAGCTGCTAAAGGAAGATCGTGTGATGCTTGGCCTGGAACCGGCAAAAGCCAGCCATATAACAACTGGAGGAGAGGTAATCGAGATTATTGCAGATTCACCCGAGCCAAAACTAAAGGCGCCTAAGCTAAAGGTTCTGTATGAAGATAGTGATATGGTAATAGTCGATAAACCGGCAGGCCTGAACGTGCATAACCCTGAAACAGGCCGCAATGCAGCAACAGTGGCCGACTTCGCGACTACTATTAACCGGGATGATCCTGACCGCAGCCGGCCAGGAATCGTGCATCGCTTAGATAAGGACACCTCAGGGCTGCTTATTATTGCCAAGCACATGGCTGCCAAAACATACTTGCAGGAACTTTTTGCCAAAAGACTCGTAAAAAAGACATATACTGCGCTAGTCGAAGGCCGTGTAATCCCCGAGGAGGCCATAATCAAACTGCCCATAGGTCGCAGTCGCCAGCGTCCGGTAAAAAGAGCCGTAATACCCGGCGGGCGTGAGTCAGCTACAAAGTATCGGGTAATCCGTCAGTTGCCGGCCGCTAGCCTGGTTGAGCTCGAGCCAGCTACAGGACGTACGCACCAGATCAGAGTGCATCTTGCGCACATTGGCCATCCTGTTGTGGGCGACAAACTTTATGGCCGACCTGGCAAACTACCCAAGCTCAGCCGGCAATTTCTTCACGCAAGCTCACTGAACTTCACTGGTTACGGTGGTAAGCAAATTTCAGTTCAGAGCACCCTCACTGCTGATTTAGCGGATTATCTCAAGCAGTTGCAGCCTAGGGTATAATTGCATCATGAAGAATCTGCTCTTACACCCATCTGCTGCTAAGCAGTTGCAGGCTGTGCTGGCCCATCCTGGTGGCTCTGTCTTGCTCCATGGGCAGGCAGGCATCGGCAAATATACTGCCTCACTAGCTATCGCCAAAGAGCTTAATTGCCGTTGCCGCGGGGAGGGTAGCTGCCCCAGCTGTAAGCTGGCTGCTGCCGGAGCACACCCGGATATCATTACTCTCTCTCCTGATGAGAAAGGGAAGATTGGCATAGAGGCTATCCAAGGGCTACAGAGACAGCTGGCGCTGGCTAAATACCGCCAGTTTAACCACCGGGCTGTAATAATAAGAGGCGCTGAGCTTATGACCCTACCGGCTCAAAATGCCTTATTAAAAACTCTTGAGGAACCACCACCGGGCACATTAATGATTTTAACTTCAGATAATAAAAGCCGCTTACTGCCTACAGTCATATCTCGTTGCCGGGTAATATACATTCCGCCGATTGAAGCAGTTAAGCTGCAAGAGTGGCTGATAAAAACACACGCTCTAGACCAAAACAAAGCTGGAACTATAGCCGCCCTGGCCGGCGCCAGTGTTGGTCTAGCTAGCACATATATTACAGATTCTAAGGCCTTAGATCGGAGGATTAAGCTTGAAGAATCTGCAACCTCATTACTGACTGCAGCTCTTCATGAGCGCTTAATTATTGCAGCTGATATGGCCAATCAAAAACTGCCGGTGCATATTGAGCTGGCAAGTTTACTCGTAACCAAGGCCAAAATTCGCATTAGACAGCAGCCAAGCCAGGAATCTGCGGCTGATTTAGAGGCGGTTGAGTCGTTTATTAAAAGACTTCGGGCTAATGTGCAGCCACGGGCGGCTCTGGAGGCCCTGGCGGTGGAACTTTCATGCTGACGTATCTTTTCCTGGCATTGGCAGCCTACATCGTCTACACGGCCCTTGGTGGGGCTCCCATGCTGAGGATGGATAGACGCAACCCAGCTGTTGCCACCAAGAACAAGATTGAAGAACTTAGCCAGTATGCCCAGCGCCTAAAGCAAGATAAAAAATTCTTTGTGGCCGAGAAGATATTTTTGCAGATTTTAAAGCTTGATCACAAGCATGTGCCGACATACACTCACCTCGGTCTGTTATATTCTGCCGTAAAAAATTATGCTGATGCTATTGAGTGTTTTCAGATAGCGGCTAGGCTTCAGCCAAGCGGGGCTACTTATTATAACCTGGGGTTGGGCTACTATGAGAACCGTAATTTCGTAAAAGCCATTGCTGCTTTCGAAAAAGCCAATATGTTTGAGCCGGCTTTGCAGCGCTACCTGGCTTTAGCCAAGGCTCATGAGAAAATGGGTAATACCGAAAAAACGCTTGATGCATTACGCCAGGCTTCCGAGCTAGACGACACCGGTCGGGTGCTAAAGGCTCTGGCGGCAGCCTTGCGCAATCATGGCCGCTTAGACGAATTGCGTGAAGTGCAGGAGAAACTACATACCCTCAGTGCCAAGCATCCTCGTGCTAAAGTGCTTCCAAAAGCGAAGGCCATTAAGGTTGAAAAGGCCAGCTGATAATGGTATTCTTTTCAGGTTAAAAACGGGCAAAATTCGTTTTTAGCGAATATGCCGATGTAGCTCAACGGCTAGAGCAGCTGTTTTGTAAACAGCAGGTTGTGGGTTCGAGTCCCTCCATCGGCTCCAGTTCATTTTGTACAATATGAACCAATATCGTAAGCTTAAATAGCATACTGATGTGCCGGGTTACCCAAGTGGTCAACGGGGGCTGACTGTAAATCAGCTGGCGTATGCCTTCGGGAGTTCAAATCTCTCACCCGGCACCATTTTAATTATGCGCCCAAGTAGCTCAGGGGTAGAGCACTTCCATGGTAAGGAAGGGGTCAGGAGTTCAAATCTCCTCTTGGGCTCCATAAAGCAAGGAGATATAATGCCTAAACGCAATCGGCCGTTTATTGCACTGGAGTGCCCCGAGTGCCACAACCGCAATTACACGACCAGTAAAAATCCCAAAAACACTACCGATCGCCTGCTGCTGAATAAGTTTTGCAAGCACTGCGGTAAGAATACCCAGCACAAAGAGAGCAAATAAACTGCTACAATATCTTTGACCTGCAAGGCAGGTCTGCATAGGGGTGTAGCTCAGTTGGCTAGAGCGTCGGTCTCCAAAACCGAAGGCCGCGGGTTCAATTCCTGCCACCCCTGCCATACAAATTACTGATTGTTTACTGCAAAGTTTCATTCTGGCAAGACCATTTTGTTTTACAAAAAGAAGAAACAGGAGGTTGGGTTGCAAAATGAACCTACAAGACATATTTTCCATTTTGACGCGCAGGCGTAAGAAAAAGTGCAACAAACAGCGCAAGATTCAGCCAAGCCGTCATAAGCAAAGGCCAAGGCCTCCTCGATTTTGAGGAGGCCTTTCAATTTGCAGTTTCGTCAAAAAGCATAAGGGTTATCTTGACCGGAGCAAATCCAGTAAGGCATACTAGGGCTATGAGTTTGGCAAAAAGCATAATCCAGTCATGGACCGGCCGCTACACTGTGTATGGAAATCCCGAGTATGCCGATTGCGTCATAGGATTTGCTTTTGGCTATCGAGGCAAGCGCAAGCAGGCAAAGCCTGGGCTTAGCAATCAAGATCTGGCTAGTATCGCCATGCGCCGATATGGCAAATTGCCTAAAATATTTCAAATCGAAATTGCTGAGGCCTACTGCGACATGGAGGCTCCTGACTGCAATGATCCCCGCAAGATTTTTCGGGTCTATGCTAGCCGCAAAATAATGGGATATCTGGACACAAGAGAGGTGGCAGATCAAGCCAAACAGATCATGGACCGTCACAAGTGGAAGAGTGCAGTAATTCTAGCGCATCCCTATCATATACCGAGGGTGGTTGCAGTCTGCCAAAAGCTTGGAATTAAGCCGATTGTAACGAGTGAACTGCGCGGCGGGGTGGAGTTCGATCTCTCATCTAGCCAAAAGTGGACCAGAAGTTTAGGGGAGTGGCGCGGCAAGGAGCCCCTGGCAATGATCTATTACAAACTTAAAGGCTGGGTGTGAGGCAAGTTGTAATTGTAGGGGGTGGTTTTGCCGGTATCAAAGCCGCCAGCAGTCTGGCGCGCGATCCGAGGTTTCACATTACTTTAATCAGTGATCGCAGCCACTTCGAATACCATGCCGCTCTGTATCGTACTTCAACCGGCCGATCACCACTTGAGGTGCTAATACCACTCAAGCGGATTTTCGGGCGCCGGCAAAATATTAGCCTAGTAAAAGATACTGCCCAGACGATAGATGTAAAGAGCAAGCAGTTAGTTTGTGAATCTGGCGCCAAGTATGCATACGACGAATTAATATTGGCACTGGGCTCAGTAACTGAATACTTCGGTATCCAAGGGCTAGACAGATTCTCCTATGGTGTTAAGCATATAGAAGCGGCTCTAAGCCTCAAGGAGCACCTGCACAAGGAGCTGAGTTCGAACAAGCCTGACCTGCATTATGTTGTGGTAGGAGCCGGCCCTACCGGCGTAGAGCTAGCAGCCGAGCTTGTAGGCTACCTGCGCCGCATCAGGAGAAACCATCATATTACCAAGCCCTTTGCGGTTAATCTTGTGGAGGCGGCCCCAAGGATACTACCGGGCATGCATGCTTCTTTTTCGGCTCGGATTACCGCCCGCCTGAAAAAGCTGGGGGTAAAGATATACACCAGTACGGCTGTTAAGGGCGAAAGCGCCGGTAAGCTGCAGCTGCCCGAGGGGAGTATTAAAACACACACAGTTATATGGACTGCCGGGGTTAGCAATCATCCCTTCTACGCTGCGCAGGGAAGCCTATTTCAGTTTGAGCATGGCAAAGTGGCCGTTAGTGCTTCTCTCGCCGCTGCCCAGAATATTTATGTCATAGGTGACAGTGCTGCCACTCAATATTCGGGCTGGGCTCAAACCGCAATTTACGATGGCGAGTTCGTAGCCCGCAGCCTTAAGCTTCAGCTCTCGGGCAAGCCGGTACCTGATTATCGTCCGCTGGCTCCGATTGGCGCTGTCCCGGTAGGCATCGAGTGGTGCGGAGTGCAGTTTAAGGGTGGGCAGCTGTTTGGCCGGCCCGGTTGGGTAATTCGGCGCTTAGCCGATTTACATTTGTACATCGGGCTACTACCGCTCCGGTTAGCCATCAAAACCTGGACACAAGGCAGTCACATGCAAGAATCATGCCTCATTTGTCGTAGGAGTAAACTGTGAACGGGGACTCTCGCAATTGCCAGCCGTTTTGGGTATGCTTTGAACTATGAGGAATTATGAGTAAGTCGAGCGTTATCATCGCGATAGAGAGTTTGAGTCATGTTGGCCAAACCGTTACCGTAAAAGGATGGGTGCATAATGTGCGCGATCTCGGCCAAATTGCCTTTGTAGAGCTGAGGGACCACACTGGCATTCTGCAGTTAGTTACTACACAGCCCGATAAGCTTCCGAAATTAGCCAATGAGTATGTCATAGAAGCTACTGGTAAGGTGCAGAACCGTAGCCAGCAATATATTAATGCCAAGCTTGCCACGGGTACTGTTGAATTAGATGTAAGCCAGGTAGAGGTCATAAGCCCTAGTCTTGAGCTGCCCTTTGAGGTCCGTAAGGACACAAGAGGTATTAATGAGGAGCTAAGGCTTAAGCATCGGTACCTGGATCTAAGAACCGAGCGCATGATAAAGAATATTAAGCTCCGGCACAATCTAATGAAGACGGTACGGGCCTACCTGGATGGCTCTGGTTTTATAGAGGTCGATACGCCATTGCTTACAAAAGGAACGCCCGAGGGAGCGCGTGAGTTTTTAGTGCCCTCCAGGCTGCACCCCGGTGAGTTTTATGTGCTGCCGCAATCGCCCCAGCAGTTTAAACAGCTGCTGATGGTCGGTGGTATTGGTAGGTATTATCAGATCGCTAAATGCCTGCGAGACGAAGACCAGCGTGGCGACCGCCAGCCGGAATTTACCCAGATTGATATTGAGCTGGCTTTTGCTGATCAAGAGGCTATTTTGCAGCTGAACGAGGATATGATGCGGAATATTGTAAAAGCCATTGCCCCAGATAAAAAAATCAGTTCTGCTCCTTTCCCGCGCTTAAGCTATGATGAGGCTATAAAAAAGCATAAGACTGACCGCCCTGACCTGCGCAAAGACCCGCAAGACGCAGAAGAGCTAGCATTTGCCTGGGTGGTTGATTTTCCAATGTTTGAACGCGATCAGGCAACCGGCAATTTAAATCCGGCTCACCACCCATTTACCTCACCTCAACCGCAGGATATACCGAAACTAGATACTGATCCTTCCAGCGTTAAAGCCCTGGCTTATGATCTCGTTCTGAACGGGGAAGAGATTGCCGGCGGATCTATTAGAATCCACCAGGCCGATCTGCAAAGCAAGCTGTTTAAAGCCTGGGGTTTGACGGAAGAGCAAGCCACAGAGAGGTTTGGCCACATGCTTGCAGCTTTTGAATATGGAGCACCCCCTCATGGCGGGATAGCTTATGGATTTGATCGTTTACTAATGATTCTGGCAGGCGAGCCAAACATTAGGGAGGTTATTGCATTTCCGAAGACGGGCGACGGGCGCGATCCGCTCACAGGCTCCCCGGCGCCTATTACCCGTGATCATCTGACAGAAGCCCATATAGAAGTAAAGCCGCCCAAAAAAGACAAAGGCAACTAGTGCGCAGAATCGTTATTATAATCGGCCTTCTAGCCCTGCCGGCCACTGTTTCTGCCCAGGATAACCTACAGGCTGCAAATGCTAGTGGGGGACAGGGGTCGGTGCAAGCAGCAACCCTGCAGCCAGCACCAAGCAGTCTACAGGCCAGCCAGAATGCACCAGGTGCCCAGCAAACCGCAGGAAGTGAGGCTCTGCAAAGCCCGGCCTCAGGTGAGCAAATTAAGATATATATGCAGGGTGAGGTGGAATCCTCATCTGATGCCCCAGCCGATGAAACTCCAGAATATTGGATACTGCTAATCCCACTGGTGCTGGTCGGTTTATACATTACAGCCAGACGTCTGCACCACATATAAGCCCTGTTGCATCAGATCAGCATAAGCAATATAATGGGATTATGTTGGAGTATACATCCGCGTATTTTTCTGGTGGGAGCTATTGCCTGTGAAGCTTACTTTTAGCAAACTCGCAGTTCTGTCTGTAATCACCACTATAATTGGCGCTACCTCTGGTTTTTTGGCCGACCAGCACCTAGTCTACCCCGGTGAAAGGGGTGAGGCCGGTATTCAAGGATCCCCAGGCCCCACCGGGTCCCCTGGTCTGACCGGCCTCACTGGTGCAAATGGCTCCATCGGCCCTCAGGGAGCCCGGGGCCTGCAAGGCTCAACAGGAGCCACTGGTTCACAGGGTCTCCAAGGCTCCGGCGGAGCTACTGGTGCAACTGGAGCAACCGGGCCCGAAGGCCCTAGTGGCAGCATTAATGATTCTCAGCTTTCAGTCAATGTAGCGTTACTTGACCGAAACTCACAGACTTTCACTGGTAATAATCAGGCGTTTAAGAATAATACTAACTCCACTACAGCTTTTCAGGTGCAGAATGCGGCGGGAATTGCAGTTGTTAGAATCGATACAGTTAATAATCGTTTCAATGTTATTGGTGATGTTACTGCAAATGGTAAGGGGGTATTCGGATCCACTAGTGAATATCCAAGTACCAGCAATTATGATGCTGTTGTTGATGGGCATGAACTATTCACAAAGACCTCAGGTTCTAATATATATGGCGGACATTTCCGTGTTACCTATACGCCCTCGGCGGCATTAACTGCTCCCATGGATCTAAGAGGCGTCATCGGGAAAATTAGGATTGTTTCAACACAAGATATGGAGACACAAGATGTTGATGCCATAGGGGTCATGGGTGAAGTTACTACAGAAAATAATTCGACTACCGGCAATGTTCACAAAATGGATGGTGTTTATGCGAAAGCTACGCATTATGGAACAGGAACAGTCCAATTTCTAAACGGCTTAGATATTCTGGCTTTCAATGATGATGATTTTACTGAAAGTGGCAACGTTACCGAAATGAACGGCATTAAGGTTTTAGTAGGATCGGACAAGACAACGGGAACTGTTACGCAGGCGAGGGGTATTCACATTCAGAATCCATCTGGCGGCGGAAATATCTTAAACAATTATGGAATTAGGATAGACAACCAGATAGCCGGCTCTAGTTTCGATGCTGGTATTAGGATTGATGGTGCTGACAATGCGGCGCTATGGCTTGGAGCTGGTGGGACATTCACCAACGAAGCTAATGGAATATTATTTGGGTCAGGACGTGACGTTAATTTGTACAGAGGGGCAGCTAATCAACTGAAGACGGATGACGACTTCTTGGTTAAAACAGCTACAGACTCCACCACCGCCTTCCAAGTCCAAAACGCCTCTTCGGCTGCTATCTTTACGGTAGATACTTCCGGCCTAAAGATCACCCTAGGCGCAGCCTCAGCCACACCAGTACTGCTGGTGCTGGGTACAAAGAACACGGCCGGGGACCCGACCTGCACTAGCGGAGCCGTGTACTACAACTCTTCTACCAAGCAAGGTAAGGTTTGTGTGGACGGAGCCTGGAGTGCCGTGTCTGCGCCTGTGGTTACTACGCTACCCTCTAGCCCCAGCGATGGCGATGAAGTAACCTACCAAGCCGATGCCACTAATGGTGTTTACTGGCATCTGAGATATCGGGCGGGGTCGGCTAGTGCGCATAAGTGGGAGTTTATGGGGGGCGGAGACCTGATGAGTCAAATAGATACTGCCGAAAATAATAATGGCACCGCCTATCACGATTTGGCTACGGTGGGGCCGTCCATAACCCTGCCCTTGGCCGGAGATTACATTATTTCTCACGGCTCTAACATGCTGGCCAATAACGTAAGTTGGCATTCTACCTTTATGAGCTATCAAATCGGAGCAACCCCCGCAACCGATGCTGATTCAATCTGGATAACGAACACCGAATCTCAGTTCGAACGGGTCCAAGCCTCCCTTTCCAGGGAAAAGTTACACACTGGTCTTAGCGCTGTAACCGTAACTTCGAAATACCGGACTGGGATAGCGGCTAACTCAACTGTGCAGCACCGCTGGTTACGTATTACACCGAGAAGGGTAGGGCCGTAAAGTCTTAATTTGGCGCCAGTGTTATGCAATGTATGTGCTAATTGTGCTTATGGTTCAATAATGGTTAAATATCACTATGGTATGCCCAAGTTGCGGATCAAATGACATTGTCGGTATTCAAGGCCAGCAGTTTTGTATTAACTGCGGGCATAAGCTTGGTGAGTCGGCTTCTAAAACCGCAAAGGTCGTAGCTGCACCCACCGCCAGGCCCAGAATCATGCAAGATGTTAGCCCAGCCAAAACATCGGCACCGGTAGCGCTTAATAAGCCCGCCAGTAAACCGGTAGGAGATATTTCCATTAAACACTTCGCAGCTGAACCGATTTCTACTGATACTCTGCCTACGGCTCCGACAAAGCCTGCTGCCACTCCAGTAGCAAATGCTAAAAAACCAAAGGAAACTGCCTATAAACCGGCAGCAAAAATAGCATCAAAGCCTACGCCCGGCCCATCTAAGAAGCCGGTTTTTGAGACCCCCTCCACCCGTAGCCTACTAGTAGCCGTAAAAACTGCCTTAGGAGTCGCAGTCCCAACGGGGGCAGTAATCGGAGCCGCTGTCTGGCTGAAGTTCGATAGCGACATTATTCTCTACGCCGCCGCAGCTGCTCTAGTAATGGTATTTATCACATTCGTATTAACCGAATGTGCCTTGCTGTATGGCAAGGCAGCTGCTGGTAACGGCCGCCCGCTGCCGAGAAGCCAATGGTGGATGGCTGCCCGGGCCAGCTTTATGGATGTAATAAACATCAACCTGACTTCAATTATGGCCTTATTGTTTCTAGCCCTATCTGGCTATGGCTTCTTTGAGATAGCCAAATTGATACCGTTGGATACAAACTATAAAATAGCCTTTCTGCTAATAACAAATGCTCTTACGTCCTGGGCTGTAATCGGCTTGTATGTCACAAGACATATAGCCATTCCGGCAGTCGTTATCGGGGGCTTCTCATCGAGCCGGGCCCTTCAGCTAGCCTGGCGGATGTATTGGCGCGAAGGTGCGGCCATGCTGCTCTCAGGTTTTGAAACCGTCATTATGAGAGTTATCATCCTGGCAGCCGCAGTAGCTCTTGTAGCCGGCAGCTACCTTGTATCTTTAGGTCAGCCAGCTGAGATTGCAGCTAGTATTATTGCCGGCGGAGTGGCAACAGCTATATTTATAGCCGTACTTGGTTTTCTAGAGGTTGAGATTGCACTTTGGCTTAAGCGCTACCGACGGCTAGCACCCCAGTTTATGCCCCACTTACGGCTCAAGCTTTTAACCGGTCGTGTATCCAAGACCAAACCTTGACGAAAGACTCATTATAGATATACAATTACAGAAGAAGCCGAGAGGCTTTTTAAAATTGCTTTAAAAGGGATACATGAAGCGACTACTGGCCTATATAAGGGATTCCAAAGCCGAACTGCTAAAAGTCGTTTGGCCAACCAGGCGTACAGCCCTCAGGCTGACAGTGGTAGTCATTATTTTCTCCCTGGTCATGGCTTTTTTCCTGGGCGCGATTGACTATCTATTAGCTCAACTCGCTCAGACTGTATTACTAAAAGGGAGATAGCTGCTGCAATGACAAAAGCTACAGAGCAAAAACATTGGTATGTAATCCACACCTACTCCGGATATGAAGACCGGGTGGCAGAAAACCTGCGCCAGAGGATTGTTTCCCTCGGATACGAAGATAAGATTTTTGATGTGATCGTGCCCAAGGAGAATCAGATAGAGATTAAAAACGGACGCCGGCGGATTGTAGAGCGCCGTATATTCCCCGGATATGTCCTTGTACAGATGATCGTAACCGAAGATTCTTGGTTTGTAGTACGTAACACACCGAATGTTACTGGCTTTGTGGGTAGCGGTATCACACCGACACCGATTCCAGAAGATGAGGTGCGGCAGATACAGAAGCGAATGGGAGTAGAGGAGCCAAAATACAAGATCGATTTCACTATTGGCGAGCCTGTAAACATAATCGACGGGCCGTTTAAGGGCTTTGATGGTTCTGTAAATGAGATTGATGAACATAAAGGTAAAATTAAGGTGCTGGTAAACATGTTCGGCCGCGAAACCCCGGTAGAGCTAGACAGCCTGCAGGTAAAGAAAATCTAATGAAGCCTACAAAAAAAGTTACAGCTAAAATCAAAATCCGGGTACCGGCCGGTAAGGCCACTCCGGCGCCTCCAGTTGGGTCGGTCCTAGGTCAGCATGGCCTGAACATGATGGATTTCATTAATGCCTTCAATGAGCAGACACGGGACCTAGGCGACCAAATCGTTCCAGTGGAGGTTACCGTGTTTGAGGACAAGAGCTTTACTTTCGTTACAAAAACACCCCCGGCAGCCGATTTAATCCGTAAAGCTGCGGGAATAGAAAAGGGCTCAGGGGTACCACACAAAGAAAAGGTAGCCAACCTAACTCGCCAACAGGTAGCTGATATTGCTGCTCAGAAAATGCCCAACTTGAGTGCCAATGATCCTGCCGCCGCCGCCAAGATTATTGCCGGGACGGCCCGAAGCATGGGAGTAACGGTAGACGATTAATAACTAATATGACAGTGGGACCCTGAGAGAAGTCGAAGGGGCTTGTACCACAGGAGGATAAATGGCTAAACAAGATAAAAGTGAAAAGAAACAAGAACTAGAAGCTGAAGCCTTCGAGCGGGAAGAAGTACTAGATCTAGAATCCGGCTCCGAAGATATAGATGCATCGGCACTGCCGACACCTAAGGACACAACAGATGTTACGGGTGAGCATATTTTGCGCAACGAGGATGAGGATGAAAAAATAGAGGAAGAGCAAGCGGAGGACAAGCCGGGGAAAGAGCCTAAAAAGCCTGCGGCCAAGGCCGGTAAGCGCTCAGCGAAGTCGGTCAGGGAGGCTGATGATGAAGCAGACCGCAAGGAAAATATTGAAACCGAGCCAAAGCCAGCTGTAAAGAAGCCAGAGCACAAGCCAAACCCCAAAAACCGTCACGGCAAGAACTATCTGGCAGTTAGTGAGCTAATTGACAAAACTAAGCAGTACGACCTGAGTGAGGCAGTTGAGCTGGCCAAGAAGACTTCAAAAGTCAAATTTGATGCCACAGTGGAGCTGCATGTTAATCTGGGTGTTGACCCTAAGCAGGCCGACCAAATGGTACGGGCTAGCGTAGTGCTGCCAGCCGGAACCGGTAAGCAGGCTCGCGTAGCGGTACTTGCTACAGCTAATAAACACGCTGAGGCCAAGAAAGCCGAAGCCGATATTATAAGTGATGGCGATTTACTGGAGCAAATAGAAAAGGGTAAGCTCGACTTCGACGTTTTGATTGCCACACCCGATATGATGCCGAAGTTAGGAAAGGTAGCCAAGGTGCTAGGCCCGCGAAACCTTATGCCGAACCCGAAAAGCGGTACCGTAACGACTAATATAGAAAGCGCCGTCTTACAGGCCAAGGCCGGCAAGATCGAGTTTAGGGTTGATAAGCAATCTATTGTTCACGCGCCTGTCGGCAAGGTAAGCTTTAAGGAGGAAGATCTACTGGCAAACATCAAAGAGGTCGTGAATGGCATCCTAAAAGCCAAACCATCGAGCACTAAAGGTTCATATATTAAGGCGATATCGCTAACTACTTCTATGGGCCCGGGTATAAAACTGGATGCTCAAAAGGCCATAGCCGATTCTAACCCGCGTAATACCTAATTGCCCAACCTAAACCCGCTATGGTAATATCCACCCTGTAAAGTCGGTGAGGTGAGACGGCTTACCTTACCTTGAAATCTACTCTAGGAGCAGGGATGGCAATCACCAGCGGTATCTTCGGTGATGAGGCGAACTTTAGTGATCGCTACATTACCGAGCTAGGAGATTTATGTCAGCTGGTGGAGCATCTGAAAGGCATCGGACTAAAGATTGTTTTGACCTCCGGCTCTTTCGATCTGATCCACCTCGGGCACTTGAAGTATCTGGAGCTCGCGAAAAACATGGGCGATGTTCTGATTGTAGGGGTAGACGGCGACGAAAAAATTCGCCGGCGTAAAGGCCCAGACAGGCCGATGGTCCCGCAAGACGAGCGACTGGAAACACTGGCCTACCAGAGACCAGTGGATATCCTTTATGTGAAAGGTGCTGACGACGAGCGCTGGTCTCTGATCAGTACTGTCCAGCCGGATGTTTTGGTGCTATCAAATGATCATGGCTACAAGCCGGGAGAAATGAAAGCGCTGAAGAAGTTCTGCGGTGAAATAGCCGTGATGGAGCGCCAGTCTACTACTACAACCAGTGAGCGGATTCGGCAGATGTTTATGCATCTGGGCGAAAAGCTCGGCCCGCAACTAGCGGAAATACTGCCACAGCTGATCGACGACATTGCCAGGGGCAAACGATGAGCCAGTTGGCGGTCGCCTATATCCCGGTGCTGCATAGCGGCTATGTTAGTTTTATTAAGCGCCATGCATACGGAGGCAGACTCCTTTTGATTGGCCCGGAGCTGACAGCTGGATATAGGCCAATCGAAAAAGAGATCAGGGCCTTACGAGCTATTGATATGGCATTTGCTATTAATGCACTTGGCATATGCGACTCAGTCGAAATTCTGGATTCCATGGGAGCCTCACAGCTAGCGATGGGGAATCCAAGGTTAGTACTCCCAGATGAGGACATCAGCCGGATGGTTGCCGAGAAGTACTTTCAGCGCTGCCACATCATGTACGACACTGTATTCCTGCGCTGGGATCGCCGTAATACTGTTGCCCTGAATGAGGTCCAGCCGCATAGGGCCATACCCGTCAGTGAGCTAGACAAGCAGTTCATGGCCCAGGCCAAGGAGCTTGCAAAAGGCAGCTCGGACTGGTGGCGCCATGTCGGCGGACTAGCAGTAAAAGATGGTAAGGTGCTGCTGAGTGCCAGGAACGATCATGTACCTTCGCAGCATACCCCATATGCCAATGGCGACCCGAGGGGCAACTTTTACCAAGGAGTACACCTCGAGCTTTCGACGGTAATCCATGTCGAGGCTAGGATTGTTGCCGAGGCTGCCAGGCTGGGAGTATCCCTGGAAGGCGCGGAAATGTACGTTACAGATTTCCCTTGCCCCCCATGTGCCAAGCAGGTAGCCTACAGCGGCATTAGCAGGCTGTACTACTCGGAGGGCTACGCTGTGCTAGATGGCCAAGATGTCTTGGATCAGCAAGGTGTAGAGATAATCCGGGTAGATTTGCAAAGTTAAACCCCCCGACTTTTTTAGGTCGGGGGGTTAATTATTCTTCGGAGCTGAGCTGAGCTTGAACCGTACAGGGGAGCTCTCAGCCAAGGCGGGGTTACCAATCACATAATGAATATGTAAATGTTCCACGCTGCCGGCATTAAACCTCATATCGCCGCTTCTTGCCACAATCGCTTCGCTTGAAGCTTGATGCGCTTGCCTGAGCGTTGCCAGCATGGCGAACAGCTCACTGCCGGCTTCCGTCGGCATTTCTGTAATAGCCGTCACATGCTCTTTGGCTACAATTAGCAGATGCACCAAGGCTCCCTGGTATGGATAGTCGTTCTTGGTAACGTACCAATATTGACCATCCATACAGATTGGCTCTGTGTGATACTGAGCAAAATATTCCAAGCAGAATACACAGATACCCTCATCCTCCAGCTGCCTCATTTTCTCGAGCTGCTCGGGAGTGCGCGCAGCCTCGACGTTGTAGAGACTCATGACTTCCTTTCGAACCTTACATAGCTAAAGCAGATGTCGTTATCTTCTTGATGCGGACCTTGGTACGTGCACCGCCATTGATGATCCAGTTCTGGGAAAACTGCATCTCCTTCGCAGGTTATCTCCACCAGAGTCAGTTCTACACTGGTAGCCAGTGCAAGGGAGTCTGCATATATTTCAGATCCACCGATCACATATATGGCAGACTCCAAGCTGGCAGATTTCAGCATAGCAGGAAGGTCATGAATGACAATACAGCCTTCTGCCTGGTAGTCAGGGTTGCGGGTAGCAACTACATTGATTCTTCCCGGCAATGGCCTAAACCTGTCTGGGAGCGACTCATAGGTCTTACGGCCCATAACGACCGTGTGACCCATTGTCATCTCCTTAAACCTCCTTAGGTCTGCAGGGATGTGCCAGGGAATTTGCCCCTTATTACCGATAACTCGGTTTAGACTGTGAGCCACTACCAGTACCACGCTCATACCGACACCGGTATGCCCGAAATTTCCGGATGAGGATCGTAATCGTACAGATCAAAATGTTCTGCCCGGAAATCATGAATGTCACTTACGGCTTGGCCAGCTTCATTCAGAACCACCGCTGGCAGACGTTTTGGCCATCGCACCATCATCTCACGTGCATGTTCTTCTTGGTCCTCATAAATATGCGCATCCACAATGTAGTGCACATACTCCGTGAACTTGTAGCCCGTCAGATGCTCGATCATGAGGCCCAGAGCGGCATACTGCACCATATTAGAAGGCACGCCAACCGGCGTATCGCCTGAACGCTGCTTCATATGGAGGTGCAGATTGCCATTCATAACACGAGCCTGAATCCAGCCATGACATGGGGCGATCGTATTACGGGACTTAATGCCATATTCACGATGGTTGAACGGCGGCACCCAGGGGCTTACCAGGGCCGTCCTATCCTCGGGCAAATCACGGAGCTTGCGTATCAAATGGCCGAACTGGTCAAAACCTTCCTCATTCGGATCATCTGAAGTTGTGAAATGTCTAAAGGCATGTCCGTATGAACCGGGGCCAAGATCGCCGGCTTCCAGACCGCGCGAACGACATTTGTCTTCTGTGGCCCAAGGCCCCCACCACTTGCAGCCGAACTGCGCAAGCTCGCTTAGGGTGCGTGCACCATTTATGAACGCGCACAGCTCACCGATGCCACTGCGCCAGAACTTACTCATGTCGCGCTGGACGATTATCGGAAATCCATGAGCCAGGTTAAAGCGCATCTGTACACCGATTCTGGAGTAGGCAGCCGGCCCTTGCTTGGTTGCTACCTTCTCTCCATCTCTAATGATGCTTCGAAGTAGGTCTTGGTACTGAATACAGGGGTGTCTTTCTGAGTACGGAAGATATTCAGGCATTTTACCTCTCAAGTTGTAGGGATCACTCGCTCACAAAGCTGCCTGGATAATAGCATTTGCGTTTGTATCTGTAAAACCGTTGACACCAGGGAGTAAAATCGCTATTATACTTTAGTTCACCAAAGACAGGAGCAGCCTTCAGGGCTTAATCCGCTCCCGAGGTAAAACGCCACTTCCGGCGCACTCATGTCTTTGGTACACCCAAGGATTTTTTTATGGCCAAAACCAAGGAAGTCAAACAGCAGAATGTAGAGCAGCTCAAGCAGGATTTAAGCCAGCTGAAGCTAGCGGTACTTACTGATTACCGCGGCTTAAGCGTAGCTGAGATTAACGAGCTAAGAGACACGCTGCGTGAAGAAGGCATTAGCTACAGGGTAACCAAGAACACCCTGCTGCGTATTGCCGTTAAAGACACGCCGGCAATGGCGCATATAGATCCAAGTTCATTTACCGGCCCCATGGCACTAGCCGTATCGGCCGATGATGAAATCGCCCCGGCCCGGGTAGTGTTTCAGTACGCCGCTCAACATAAAGCGCTCGATATCGTCGGCGCCATTACAGCTGACGGCAAGCTGCTCTCGGCCGAGGAGGTTAAGGCTTTGGCTACACTGCCAACCAAGGAAGAGCTTCTAGCCAAGCTGGTAGGAACTTTTACAGCACCAATGAGCGGGCTAGTAGGGGTTATGGGCGGCAACGTACGCGGAATAGTCACAGTGCTGGACGCAATTAAAAATAGTAAGGAATAATTGAAAGGAGTCATTATGGCTGAAGAAGTAAAAGAAGAGAATAAAGAAGAAGCGAAAGAAGAAAAGGCAGAGACTAAGACTGAGGCAAGGGAAGAAAAAGAAGAAAAAATGGAAATTCCTGCTAAATTCAAAGACCTTGTAGGCCAAATCGATAAACTAAGCGTTCTCGAGCTTAGTGAGCTGGTAAAAGTTCTAGAGGACCACTATGGTGTTTCCGCTGCTGCTCCTGCAGCTGTGGCTGCTGCTCCTGCAGCTGGTGGCGGTGAAGAAGCCGCTGAAGAAAAGAGCGCCTATACTGTTATGCTGAGCGCCGCCGGAGATCAGAAGATTAACGTCATTAAGGCCGTACGTGAAGTAACCGGGCTTGGCCTGGCTGAGAGTAAGGCCATCGTTGACGGTGCTCCTAAGGCAGTTAAGGAAAACGCACCCAAGGCTGAGGCTGAAGAGGCTAAGAAGAAGCTGGAAGAAGCTGGCGCTACCGTCGAACTACAGTAAGACCCGTAGAGACAATCTGGCTCAATCTGTAAAAAGTTTTTACTTTACACTGTAAGTGTGTTTGAATGTAGTTAATTACGGTAATACCAAAACAAAAGGAAAATGGTGTGGCAGATTTAGCCGATAAACAACTAAAAACGCTCAAAAAACTGATTGAAACAGCTGAAGCTAATCTGGCTGGCGCTAAAGAGTTGCTGGTTGGCTTGGTGGGTGACGAAAAGACTGTCACTCCAGCCAGCCCAGATTTGCCCAGTGGGGGTAAAATCATAGAAGGTGTCTTTGATGGGCAGAATATGATAGGCCCAGACGGTAAGCTATATCCAGTACCGGCTAATTATGCCTCTAAATCGAAGCTAGTTCAGAATGACACCTTAAAGCTGACCATCCAAGAGGACGGCACCTTTTTGTACAAGCAAATATCTCCGGCAGAGCGCCGTAAACTAATAGGTACCCTGAATCTGAAAGATGGCCAGTACTACGTCGAGGCCCAGGGCAAGGACTACAAGGTGCTTTTTGCCAGCGTCAGCTACTATAAAGCCCAGCCGGGAGATCAGGTAACAGTCGTTATTCCAGATGATGGTGATGCTGAATGGGCGGCTATAGAAGCCGTCATCGCTTAGCCTAAAATTACATTATTTTGCCATTTACTGCTTTTTGCACAGTTTTTTGCACATTATTCGTCATTTTGCCCTCTAGTAGCTAGACGCTCAAAAAGCTATACTGGGTCTTAATAGTAATGCTTGTGGTGATTTGAGCGAGATAGCCTTATACAGAAAATACCGAAGCGATGACTTCAAGGGGGTAATAGGACAGGATCATATTATTACCGCCCTCAAGGGTGCCGTTAATGCCGGCCGAGTGAGCCATGCCTATCTTTTTACTGGCCCCAGGGGGGTAGGTAAAACAACTGTTGCCAGAGTGCTGGCTAAAAGCGTCAACTGCACCGGTACGGGAGAGGCTCCTTGTAAGAAATGCCAAAACTGCCTGGCTGGCTCCACTCACCTCGATATAATAGAGATAGATGCTGCTAGCCATCGCGGAATCGATGACGCTAGAAGCTTGCGAGAGAAAATCGGTCTGGCGCCGGCCATGGGGAAGTATAAGGTATACATCATAGATGAAGTCCATATGCTGACTACCGAGGCCTTTAATGCGCTTCTTAAAACCATAGAGGAGCCCCCTTCGCACGCGATATTCATTCTGGCTACCACTGAGTCTCACAAGCTGCCTGATACCATCATATCGCGCACACAGCGGTTCCAGTTCCAGCCTATAACGGTTACCGATATGGTTAAACAGCTTCTATATATCGCCAAAAGAGAAGAGATAGGACTGGATAAAAATGCAGCTGCACTTCTGGCCGAAGCTTCAAATGGGGGCTTCAGGGATGCAATTAGCCTGCTAGATCAACTGGCAGCTGGGACGGGCAACCAGATCGATTACGAAACTATCCGCCGTATGCTTGGCTGGAGCAGTCAGGACTTAATTGAAGGTATAGTAGGCGCTGTACTTGCGCGCCAGCCAGCCAAGGCCTTGGCTCTAATCGACGACTGCCTAAGCCAAGGCGCTCAGCCCCAGCAGCTAACTTTACAGCTTATGCGCTTCTGTCGTGAAGCTATTCGTAAGGCTTTATCGGTAAATCCGCCAGAGGCCAGCCTTAGTGAATACGTCAAGCTGTTTGAAGCCCTAATCATCGCTAGCCGCCAGCCGCTTCCGGATCTGGCGCTAGAAGCAGCTGTAGTCAGGCTGGCCCTGGGTGAAACAACATTTGTTACACCTCAGGCGCACCCAGCTACTGCCAAGCCGCAGCCGCCAGCAGTGCCCAAGCCGGAGGCAGCCAAGCCGCAAGCGCTGCCGAAGCAGCAGGTAGAGGATAAAGATTTGTGGATGAAGGCTCTAGCTCAAATTAAACAGCGCAATAATTCGCTATACGCCCTACTGGGATCTTCCTGCACTGTTACGTTCGACAATAATAATGTGATTCTAGGCTGTAGATTCGGGTTCCACCGTGACCGCCTGAAAGAGCAGAAAAACATGCTGATTATAGAGACTGCCCTAGCCAGGGTTTATGGCCGCAAGCTTCTTGTACAAGTTCAGGTAGAGGCATCTCCGCGTGTTGCTCAAACCGATCAATCCAATGAGTTAGTAGCCTCGGCTCTGGAGATTTTAGGGGGAGAGGTGGCCCATGACTAACCAAAGCTCTAAAATGCCTTCAAAAGTACCGCCGCAGAACATAGAGGCCGAAACCAGCCTGCTAGGCTCTTTGCTGGTAGATAAAGAGGCGATTATCAAAATAGCCGATATAATCACAGCCGATGATTTTTACGTAGACAAACACGCGCTCGTATTCAGCGCTATTACTGATTTATATGAAGGCCGGCAACCGCTTGATCTCTTAACACTCTCTAACAAGCTCGAGGAGGCCAAAGAGCTGGAGCGTATTGGTGGCGCAGCCTACCTGACCAGCCTGATTGATTCTGTTCCAACTGCAGCCCATGTAGTGCATTACGCGAATATAGTGGCCCATAAGGCCACACTGCGGCGCTTAATTAACGCTGCTGCCAGCATTACGGGACTTGGCTACAAAGAAGACCAACCGCTTGACGGCTTGCTGGATAAAGCCGAGCAGACGCTTTTTCAGGTTTCACAAAAACATTTAAAGCAAAACTTTATTCCAATTAGCGAGGTACTTGCTGAATCATTCGACCGCATCGACGAGCTACATAAAGATAAAAATACCTTAAGAGGTATCCCCACCGGCTTTAAAGCGCTAGACAGGCACCTGGCCGGTCTGCAGAAATCAGATTTAATCATTCTGGCTGCACGGCCAAGTATGGGCAAAACAACCCTGGCGCTTAATATTGCCCAGCAGGTAGCTGTAAAGCAAGGGATTCCAGTCGGCTTGTTTTCTCTCGAGATGAGTAAAGAGCAACTGATCGATCGCTTGCTGGCTGCTGAATCTGGCATTGATTCCTGGAAGCTGCGTAACGGCCGGCTTGAAGACAGTGACTTCCCCAAAATTAATGATGCCATGGCGATCCTTTCAGATGCGCCTTTCTTCATAGACGACTCTTCGCTAACCAATGTTATGGAAATGCGCACCAAGGCCAGGCGCCTGCAGAGTGAGCATGACCTGGGGCTGATAGTGGTCGACTACTTGCAACTAATGAGCGGCCGGAGCCACTCACAGGAAAACAGGGTACAGGAGATATCTGAAATTTCTCGTGGCCTAAAAGGCTTGGCCCGTGAATTAAATGTACCGGTAATTGCACTCAGCCAGCTGTCGCGCTCGGTAGAGCAGCGTAGCCCGCAGATACCGCAGCTGTCTGACCTGCGTGAATCAGGCTCTATTGAGCAAGATGCTGACGTGGTGATGTTTATTTACCGGGAGGACTACTACAATAAAGATTCTCAACAGCCGGGAATTGCTAACATTCTGATTAGAAAACACCGTAACGGCCCCACTGGCGATGCTGAACTCTACTTCCAGCCAGAGCAGCTGATCTTCCGAGATATCGACCGTGTACATGTTGCACCGGCAGTTTAAGCTTTACAAAAGATATTTGTAGCGGTTATGCTTGAGTCAGGAAACGCTATGGCAAAACAGAAAACAGGTGCTCAAGTCGGTCGTTTCGGGCTGATTGGTGTGCTCAATACAGTCATCGATTATGTGGTCTTTATAGGGCTGACTAAGCTATTCTCTATACCACTCGACAGGGTATGGACAGCCAAGCTGGTATCTGGAGCTCTAGCTATGGCTAATAGTTTTTACTTTAATAAAACTTGGGTATTTAAATCCGGCAATAAGCATGCCGGGCAGCAGTTCGCTCGCTTTATGGTTTCAACCCTAGTGGGCGTCTTTATTATTCAGTTGGGTCTGGTGCAGTTCTTCTCAAGTGTTTTCCCCGATATTGGCCAGTTGTTTTACCTGATTGCGGCTAGCCTGGGCGTAACAGCCCTGCTGCCAGCAGTCATTACTCAAGCTTTTGTAATTAAAACCGTCGCCTTTGGGCTCGCCACTATAGCCAGCATGAGCTGGAACTTTCTACTCTACAAATTTTGGGCTTTTAAGAGTTAAGAATGAAGAAGCTGCGCTTATTATTTATAGACCGTCACCGCACAGCGCTTGTCCTTATTATTTTAATAGCCATATTCCTGCGCTTCTGGCAGCTTGATTCATTACCTCCAGGACTGCATCCAGATGAAGCGGCTAATGGACTGGATGTCTTCAGGATGTTCGATAATCTAGATTTTAGACCGCTTTATGATACGAACGGACCGAGAGAGGCGCTGTTCTTCTATTTGCAGGCTATATTTGTCGGACTCTTGGGCAACAGCATTCTTGCGCTCCGTATAGCCCCCGCAATTATTGGTGTAGCTGCCGTTATAGCTGTTTATGCCTGGGGTAAGAGCTGGTTTGGCAGC
>DATLOE010000002.1 GCA_035536395.1 Candidatus Dormiibacterota bacterium | reverse complement strand
CTTGAGTCTCCAGTAGTCTCCTACTAGTTTGGTGGCGACTACGGTGCGGTCTTTATCAAACCCGGCATATTTGACTAGCTCGGGATCGATGATAATTCTGCCCTGCTTTTTATCCAATGCGGTTTCGGTCATGCCCTCTATGAGTGAATCCGCCATATCAGCCAGCTGTTCATCGAACAGAACCGGCATAGCTTCTCCGCCCCTGCCGCCCATAGCGGCCTTAAAGTGCTTTTCCCAAACTGACTTTGGATATAAGTGCAGGTAGTCTTTGAAGCCCTTGGTAATGATGACATCCTCGCCTGCTAGCTCAGCATGAAGCTCGGCTGGTATTGTTAGCCGATTTTTGTCATCAAGTTTGCGGCGAAAATATCTCATCTAGACTCCGTTTAGTAACCCTCTTTTTTAAACTCTCTTGAGTAATGTTTTTGTTTTGTACTACTCACTGTTTAGATGATATCACCCATATTTACCCACTGTCAACTATTTTTACCCACATTATGCTTATGTTTATTAAATAAATTAGTAAAATGGCTTAAGAGAGCCATTTGTAGACAAAAGAAAATATAGAGCTCATAATGCAGCCAAGCAGAACCCCACTAGTAGGAGAGCAATATGGGCCTGTTCATCTGTACCAAATGTGGATGTGTAGAGAACACTGCCCTCTCTAAGTACGCTATTAATCTGGGCAAGAGAGACCCTCTTTGCTCAGAATGCGATCCGGAGATTGGTCAGTGGCACGGCATGTTCGAAAAGAAACTCTGGGATGGCCAGAGTGTAGTAAAAAACCCCGACCAAGCCCAAGACCACAAACGCCATCGAAAATAAGGCTCGACTCTTTCCAGGGTCGGGCCTTTAGCTTTCGAGCCTTAAATTTTAGAACTTAGCCAGCGACTTCTCTATCTCTGCGGATAAATCTTTAATCTTGACCCTCACCTGTTTCAGTGTATCGCGATGGCGGATCGTTACCGATTTATCTTTAAGCGAATCAAAGTCGACTGTCACACATAAAGGGGTGCCTATTTCATCCTGACGGCGGTAACGGCGGCCGATCGATTGGGTTTCGTCATACTCGCATCTATAATTGCCGGCACACTGCTCATACACCTCCCTAGCCACCTTACTTAGCTCTGGCTTCTTAGATAGCGGCAGTACAGCTACCTTAACCGGTGCAATCTCGGGCTTAAATCTCAGTACCACTCTTTTTTCACCCTTTACCTCTTCCTCATGGTAGGCACTGTGGAGAAGAGCCAATAGCAGGCGCCCGACACCAAGTGATGGCTCAATAACGTTCGGGATGTATCTGTCACCCGATTCTTGATCGAAGTAGCTCAGATCCCGTCCGCTGCCCTCTGATTGGGATTTAAGGTCAAAGTCGGTCCTGTTTGCTATCCCCCATAGCTCCCCTGTACCAAACGGATAAGCATACTGAATGTCAGCGCTAGCCGCCGCATAATGGGCACGCTCTGTACCTGTATGCTCATGCCAAACCAGATTCTGTTTATTTAGGCCAATCGTAAGCAGCCAGTCCCAGCAGATTTGCTTCCAGCGCTTGTATTCTTTGTCTTGATCTTTAGGGTGAATGAAATACTCCAGCTCCATCTGCTCAAACTCACGCACCCGGAAGATGAAATCGCCCGGTGTAATCTCATTACGAAAAGCCTTTCCTATCTGAGCTATACCGAATGGAATCTTCTGCCTGCTGGTTTCTGCCACGTTTATAAATTGGGTAAATATACCGCCAGCCGTTTCTGGCCGCAAGTAGGCAGTACTCGCATCACTCTCCACCGGACCGACATAGGTCTTAAACATCATCTGAAACTTACGGGCCGGTGTAAAGGTGTCGCGAGCGCCGCAGTTCGGGCATTTCTTGCCCTGAATCAGCTTGTCGTACTCTTTAATAGACTCAACCGTTCGGCCAGCAATATGGTCGGCCCTAAAGCGATGTTTGCAGCTCTTGCAATCGATCATAGGGTCAACAAAGGTTTCTACGTGGCCACTAGCCTCCCACAGCTTAGGGTGCTGGATGATGGTGCTATCTAGACCCACCACATTCGGCCACTTGTAAACAAAAGCTCTCCACCAGGCGTCCTTAAGGTTCTTGGCCAGTTCAGTGCCATATGGACCCCAATCCCAGAAACCGCCGATACCGCCATAGATATCGCTGGCCTGGAATACAAAGCCGCGCCTTTTCGCGAGTGATACTAATTCTTCAATTGTCGGGCCAATTGGTTTTGTTGCCATAGTGGGTTTTATTATAGATAGATAGGGATAACTCGTAAACGGCAATGTTCAAGCCAGCAGGCTAGCTGACTCGAAACGACGACCGAAAGTGTATTCTATAAAACGGTCGCAAGCCGGTAGTGAAACGCCGGCAATCCGTGCAGCATCTTGAATACTACTCAGGGCTTTTGCCTCGCAAACCAATATCACCCTCCATAGCTTAATAGCCTGGGGGCTGAGCTTGGGCTGGCCAGTGCCGGCGCAATTCGTATCGGCGAGTCCCCCCAGCTCTGCAACCAGCACATAGTTTTTGGTAGCATCCGCTTCTCCGCAGATTACGCAGCCCTCCAGTCTGGGTCGATGCCCCAAGCGATCTAGTAGGTTAAGCTTGAACCATAGCTCTAGGGTTGGTTCGGCTGGCCGTGCGTCTAGCTGCCTATATGAACTCTGCATTACCTCAAACAAACCGTCATTCTGGCTATGCTCTCCAGCCAGTTTATCTATCATCTCGGCGAACATATAGGCCTGCTGCAGTTTTTGCCAATCACCGGTAACTGTCTTACCATAATGCAGCAACCGGGCCGAAGTTATCACGTCTAGGTTTTTGCCTTCAGCCAGCATCAGGTCGGCCTCACAAAAGAGCTCCAGGTGGCCGGCCATACGGCTTTTGATCTTTCGTACGCCACGGGCTACTGCCCGCACTACGCCCCTATCACTCGTTAAAAAAGTAATAATTCTGTCTGCTTCGCCCAAATTATGGCGCTTCAGCACTATCCCCCTGGTTTTATATAAAGCCATAACTATATTTTAGCACCTGGCAGCAACCGTATCTCTAATACGGAGAATAAGAAACGCAGCTTTTTACAAAATGCGTGAACTGAGCTCTAGCCCAATACCTTCATGACTTTGGAAACAACCTCATCCGGAGTATGATGCGACTTAATCAAATAATCATTCACTCCCAGTGCCTTAGCCAAATCCTGATTCATATCAACCTCGGCCTCACCCAAATTCGTCAGCAAGATAACTGGCAGATTGCGCAGCTTGGGGTTCTTTTTAATTTCTTTCAAAACATGGAAGCCATTTAACTTGGGCATCAGGATATCTAGCAAAACAATATCCGGGCGGTAATCCTCTAATAGCCTTAGACATTCCTGCCCATTGGTCGCAACCACGATGTCGTGCCCCTCTAGCTCAAACTTAGCTTGGTACATTTCGACTAAAATCGGATCATCTTCTACCAGCATTATATTGGCCACTAGTTTTTACCTCCCTTAAACATATTGTTCAATTATAAAGATTTATCGTCCCCTAGCAACGGTAACTGTTTAGCAATCGGCAAGCTGAAGCTGAATCGACTACCCTTACCCTCGCGACTAGTTACCCAAATCCGCCCGCCATGCGACTCTACTAGGTTCTTGACGATGTAGAGGCCTAGACCCGTTCCGCCTATGCCTACCTGCATAGTCATGGGGTTATAGACCCGACCGAACTTCTGGAACAAGCGCTGGTTCTGTGAAGCCGAAATGCCTATACCCTGATCTTTTATTGCAACAACCAACTCATTGCCTTGCACTCTAAAATTAATCTGCACTTCACTTTTTGGTAGTGAGTACTTAATAGCATTATCGATCAAGTTGATTAATATTTGCCTCAGTCTAGTCTCGTCGGCCAGTACCAAAGGCAAGCGCTGTTTACGGTTGACCTTCAGCATAATCTGCCTCTCGAAGCCCTTGGTGGCCAGCTCCGCTACTACTTCGGTTATCAGCGGCTCAATCGAAAGCGGAGCAGTTCTAAGCGTTATTTTACCGCTTTCGATGTAGCTAACATCCAAAAGATCTTCTACTAAATTAATCATCCGCTGATTGGTCTGATAAACCTTACTCAGCACACGAGACTGTTTGTCCGCTAGCTCACCAAAATCTTGATTAATCACCATACTTAAAAATCCCTTAATGGCCGACAGCGGCGTACGCAGCTCATGTGACACTATCGAGATAAAGTCGCTTTTAACTGCCTCTATCTCGCGTTCGCGTTGAGTATTACTTATTACTGCTATGCCGCTGGTCACCTGGCCAGACTCATCCATAATCGGAGAGTAATTAATTTCGGTCCATATATTATCACCGTTTTTGATCTTTATGAGCTGTTCGCTTTTAGCCACAGTCTGGCCTTCCGCTATTACTTTCTTTATAGGCTGGGTGCGGGCAAACCGGGTGTTATCCATGGCCGAAGTTTTAATTACAGTGGTAAACGGCCGCCCTATTACCTCCTTATTACTATAGCCGGTAATCTTGGTCGCAGCTGGGTTAAAGCCCACAATTAGACCTTTTCGGTCAAAGATCACTATGCCTTCTTCGGTAAATTTAAAGACGGCTTCCCAGCGCTCGCGGCGGGCATTCACCTCATGATACAAACTGGCATTTTCTACAATGACCGCCAGCCTAAAAGCCACAAGATGCAGCAGGCGTAGATCATGTGCATCATAAGCCCGCTTACGATGACTAACCGCAATCACACCGATAATCTTAGATTGAAACATTACCGGCATAGCCAGCAAGTTTTTACCTTGTACCGACTCATCTTTGTCTGCATTCACGTGTACCGATTTGCGGGTTAAGAAAGCTTTAACAATAGGAGAATCATCCCCTAGGTCATACGACTCCGGATGCTCATTGAACGTCGTGCTGGTAGCCATACGCTCGAGCTTCTTAGACACCGGGCGGTAGTGGTAAATACTGGCGGCTGGTGAACCCAAGAGTGATATTAAGGCTGAAAGATACCTTTGGTATATCTGCTCGAACTTAAAGCCCTTGAAACTGCTTAGCTCTACTAAGCTTGAGATATCGCGTGAATGCTTTTGAGCTAGCTGGGCCATATTGTTTGCCTCAGCTGTCTTCTGCACCAAGGCCGTGACATCGCGGGTAGTTATGGCTACCCCTTGATGACCGCCAGTGTGGCTGCGGATCGGTGAAGCCACCAGCTGCAAGTGCTGGGTTCGGCCGCCAAAATAAGCTTCGGCGTAAAAGGTCACTTCTTGGCCCTTATGTGCTTTTGCCAGTACATCTGCAATATCGATGTCGAAAGTGAGGCGCTTCTTAATCTCCGGGTCATCTAGGGCTTCAACCAAGTTCTTGCCGTACATACTCTCGTTCAGCTCCTCGAAACGAGAGTTGGCAGTGGTTACTACATTTTCTTTATTTAGCAGTACCATGCCAATACCGTGGCTGGTTTGAATAATATTCAGTTTCTCGCGTTCAGCATGTACCTGGGTATGATCCCTTAGGCTGACCAGTATGCCTATAATATCGCCGCCCACGCCATAATAGGGGCCGAACAGCGCCTCAATGGTGGTTTGATTATTGCTCTTGTACACCCGCATAATTATGCGACTGTTCTTACCCCGGGCGGCCTTTTTGCAGGTAAAATCAATCGATTTATCGACTCTAATGCTCGGCTGCCCGTCTGTCTTAGAGCCCACAATCTCTTGCAATGTGCGGCCCGAGTCCTCCGAGGAAAGACCGAGAAGCTGCCTAGTGGCCTGGTTAAAATAGCGGATGGTGCCGGTAGTACTCAAAACTATTAGGCCGTCCTGCATGTTCTCACGGACACGATCGATTTCATTACGAGCCTGGGCACTATCTTCAAACAGTTTTGAATTACCCAGAGCCACCGCGCCTTGTTCGGCTAGCAGCTTTGTAATTCTGATTTGAGAGTAACTAAAAACATGCGGAACTTTGGTGTAGAACACCAACATACCGGCTAAGCTGCCATCATATATTAGCGGCGCCACCATTAGCGAGCTAAAGCCGATCTCAGACAGCCAGCGATGGTTGGGATGCGGCGATTGGGCCAGATCTGAAAACTGTTGTGGCTCGCGAGCTTCAGCCAATTCTTTTATAAATGCACTACTGGCCTTGATCTTCATTTTGGTAACGTACTTTTTCGGTAGGCCGTGATTACGATAGATCTTATAGGCGGTCTTGTCGCTGCCCATAAATAGAGCTGTGGCATCGACTCGCATCAGCTGACGAGTCTGCTCTAATAAGCTGTCTGCAACTTCATCGAACTCAAGGCTGGAGGAAATAGTTTGAGACAGCCGAAGCAAGGTTTCTGTTTCGCGCAGATTATTATCGACTGCTCTGCGCAGCCGCAGGTTTTTCATAATAATGGCAGCCTGGGTGATGACTAGTTTAATTTTTTCATACTGGTCAGGAGTCAGCCCGGATTCGCTGAGGGCTACAATAAAACCAATGTGCTGGGTATCAGACCTAAGCGGGGCCACATGAGCCATATGCAGACCACCTGCCTCCAAACGAGAGGCTGCGGTCGGGCCGAACAGTTGAACAAGAGGCTGTTCGGTAATATCGAATTCAATAAATTCCAGTGCCAAAACACCCTTCTGCAGAATAGGCAAAGACAGCTTGGCCGGATCAGGTAAGCCGATTGATTCCACCAAGGTCAGCCGGTCCACATCATCATACGCTAGTGCTACTACTGCGCCATGCTCAAAGCTGTCTGCTACAACCTTACAGCTCAAGTGCATTAAATCTTCTGCGGTCTTGGCCGATAGAAATTCACCGGTAACCTCTTGCAGGTTGGCTAAAGAAGAGTGCGTGCTGGGAACAGCCAGCGGATACGATTGGTGAAAAATGTTATCTTTTTTCGGCATTCCCGCTTTCACTCTTAACAATTACTAGACTAAAGGTAGCATGCGGCAAGACCCGCTCTCAAGCTTAGGCATTATCGTTTTATATCAGTTGGTTACTGTATTTCTTAGTTATTTTGTAAGCAAAAAAAGAATGCGCTCAGGGCCGGCAAATGAGCCATTAGGGATTGATTTTGATTTTAGCAAGGATTTCATTAAACTCAGGCAAATAATCCCTGTTTTCGGTTGAAAGCGCCATTGTCTTGTCGCGCACAGACAGTACGACCATCACTCCATTGTGGTTTTCGTTATCTATCACCCCCTCAAACTGGGTAGCATCCAGACCTGAAACCTTCACGGCTTTTTGAGTAAGTGTCTTTTTCTTCACCTTGTCCTGATACGATTTTATTATTTCCGCCGCTGGCTTGCGCAGCAGCTCCAGCTGGAAGGCAAAAGTATTGCGGCTGTCTTTGTTTACATAGACATAATCCGGTCCAGCTATTAGGTTTAACTGATTAGTGCCGGCGGCAGCATACTCGCTTAGCACGCTCCAGTTTTTAGGCACCTGCAGCTCAAATTTACCGTTTACTTCATCGGCCACGTAGGTTTTGTAGGGCAACTGGGCCTCGCGCTGGGACTTTACGGTATCTTCTTCTTTTTGCTTCTGTTTGGCCTCCACGACAGCTCGCGCCACCTTGCTATCAAAGTCTGTCTGCAAACTATTGCGGGCGTTATAGGCTAGTACCGTCAGCGTGCCAAAGAAAACCATCCCAAAACCCAGGAAAACAGTTAGGACCAAGTGCAAGCTAACTTCGCCGCGTGTACTAATCATACTTATGCTTATTGTACTGCACTATGGGTAGAGATACAAAAAAGCGTTCTTGGTGGTTTTCTGCGGTTTTTTACCGGGAATGCGGAAAACATAGCTCACTACCTTCGTAGGCCTTGTAACCTCACGCTTTAACTTCTGATCAAGCTTAGCCATATAATGGTCAATTAAAAAAACATATATGGCATCGGCCTGCGGAAGCATAGCATTCCAATAATTACCGAGACGGAGCTGGATGTATTTGCGATACCGCCAGCACATTACTAGCGACCACAGGTACAAAAGTAAGTTGATTTCATAACCAGTGCCGTACACCTCCCTTTTAGCCGCTGCCCTAAGCAGCCGCCCGTCCCCCGCGCCTAAATCCACCAGTTTATCTCCTGGCTTTAAGTCTGCCAGATCTAGCAAAGACTCTTCATCTTGCCGGCGCACGGGGAGATACGGAGCGCCTAGGAGCGCCGCAAGCGCAAACCCACCGCCCAGCACTAAAGCGACTGCAGATAGCAGCCAGGTTACATCACTCGGCAAAGAGGTCGGGGTTAGCATCGGCTGCGGTTTCGACTGCCGGTGCAGAAGCACTGCCATCGAACTTCTGTTTAATCTTCTCCACTTTGTTCTCGATGACTTCAAGCTCTTTTTTGAGGTCTTCTGCCAACTGCATGCCGCGTTCAAACTTGCCTAAAGCTTCATTCAGGTCGACCTTATCTGATTCAAACCATTCAGTAATCGCTTCCAACTCTTCTAATTTTTTTCCAAAATCCTGTTCTTTCATTCTTTTACTTTCGTGTTTACTTCGCCTTTGGCCAATTGTATCACGAGCCCATCGCCGGTTTGAACCTGCGCGGGATCGGTAATCACCTGCTGGCCGCGGCGGGCAATAGCGTAACCGCGCGCAAGAGTGGCCTTTGGGTCAAAGCTAGCCAGCAATCGCTTGTAAGCCTGCAGTTTTTGCTGATGCGAGCTTACGAGCTGCTGCTGCCGACTGGCAAGCTGCGATTGCAGAAACTGTACCTGGTTCTTGGGGCGGTGCAAGAACCTTTCAAAATGAGACATAAAACGGTGCAAGCCTACCCGTTGCCATTCAATGGCTTTCTCTAGACAGCGCGACATTTGATATACCTGATGATTAACCTTTTGCCCTACCTCCCGCCTGTCCGGCACTGCGAGCTGGGCCGCGTGTGTTGGAGTAGACGCACGTTTATCGGCTGCGAAATCGGCTAGTGATACATCACCTTCATGCCCTACGCCAACTACTGTCGGCGTTCGGCTGCCGGCAATGGCTCTAGCAACCGGCTCGGTATTAAAGGCCTGCAGATCCTCCAGGCTGCCCCCACCCCTGATTATTACCAAGGCATCTGGCGGGCTGGGCATTTGATTGAAGTACTCGATAGCCGCGACTATTTGATCGGGTGCCGGTGCGCCCTGCACCTGCACATCCGCAACCTGAACGGTAATACCTCCCCACCGCTCATTCAGCCGAGTAATAAAATCTTTATACGCTTCAGATTGCTGGGAGGTGATTAAGCCGATGGCTCTGGGGAATGGGTCTAGAGTGCGTTTGCGATCTTCGGCAAACAGACCTTCTGCGCTTAGCTTCTGTTTAAGCAGTTCAAAGGCTCGCTTCAGTTCACCCTCACCCGCCAAACTAATTGATTTAACAGTAAAACTGAACTTGCCCCATTTGGTCAGCTTAGGGACACCGGTCACCCGTACCTTCATGCCGTCTTCTATCGGCATCTTCATTTGGTACTGTACGGCAAAGCATGGCAGGGTGGCATCATCGTCTTTAAGGTCAAAAAACACCCATTTGCCTTGGTTTAGCTTATAGCCCGAAACCTCGCCCTCGACCGTAACGGCTGGGAAGGCAAAACTCAAGGTTTCGTTGAGAATCTCAATAAAATCCTTAACGCCTATTACTTGGTCTGTCGGTGGCTGCATATTGAATATTATAAAGTGCTTTAAGCCATAAACCCACCTATCGGTGTACAATACGGCTATGAATTATATCGCTATTTTGGGTCGGCAGCCAGAACTCGGCCTTTTGGAGCTAGAGTGCCAGCTGGGCGCGGGCGGCGTTCGCCCATTTGGCAAGGCCGCAATAATAAATAAACAAGTGGATATCAATCGTTTGGGCGGCGCGCAGAAAATCGGCCGGATCATTCACCAAGGCAAATCTGCCGATATAGCAGATGTATTAGATACCTCCCTATTGCCTGTTGGCCAGAAAGCGAAAATTACCTTTGGGCTGAGCTTTTATGGGATTCAGGCTAATAAAAC
The DNA here is from genome assembly GCA_035536395.1 of Candidatus Dormiibacterota bacterium. Lineage (NCBI taxonomy): Bacteria > Bacillati > Candidatus Dormiibacterota > Candidatus Dormiibacterota bacterium. Next base: position 4,778 of record DATLOE010000002.1, on the reverse strand, counting down.
ATTCGTTATTAGAACTGCCTCTCAGCTTAAAAAGAAATTGAGGCAGCATGGATCTGTGCGATTCGTGCCGCCCAAAGAAAAGCTGGAGCTGACTGCCGCCCAGATTAAGTTTAATAAGATGCTAGAGGAGGGCTTTGAACTACTGGTAGTCGTAAGCAAGCAGCAGATGGTCATCGCCTTGACTGAACAGGTCCAGGATATAGATTGGTACTCCAAGCGTGATTACGAGCGGCCCGCTAGAAGCGCAAAGGTCGGGATGCTGCCCCCAAAACTAGCCCAAATTATGGTAAACACCACTTCTGCCCCGCTGGTTTACGACCCTTTCTGTGGTACAGGCGTCGTACTACAGGAGGCTCTGCTGCTTGGCCTGCAAGCAGCAGGTTCAGATAACTCCCCAGAAATGCTGGCTGCCACACATAAGAACCTCAGCTGGCTAGCTGATCTGAGAGATGTTCCTGAATGGAGCGCAGAAGTAGCAGATGCTAAAAGTATTACTCTCCCCAGGGAAAAAAAGCTAGCGATTGTTTCAGAGGGCTACCTGGGCCCAAACCTAAGCACCAAGCCCTCCGTTTCTGATACTGGCAAGATGCAGCACGACCTTAAGCCGCTGTATCTGGACAGTTTAAAGAACTGGAGCAAGCAAATACCCTCTGGTACAGAAGTAACAATTACTTTCCCCGTCTGGCATACCCAGAACGGCTGGAAAAAGCTGGATATAATTGACGCCATACCTGGTTTAGGTTATAATTTCAGGAGTTTTGCGCACACTGATGCGCATAATTTAATCTATCGCCGGCCAGACCAAACAGTTGGACGACAGATGCTTTTATTAACGAGGACTTAGCGTGGCGCATACAAAAGCCGCAGGCTCAACAAAATTAGGACGCGATTCAGCCGGTAAACGCTTGGGCGTAAAGACCAGTGGAGGTACCATGGTAAAAAATGGCAACATTATAGTCCGCCAGCGCGGCACCCGCTTTGAAGTAGGCGCCGGTACTGCCATGGGAACAGACCAGACTATTTATGCCATCAGAGCCGGAATTGTTAACTTTACCACCAAGCAAGTCACCAAGTTTAGTGGGCAAAAAGTGCGCCGCAAGTTCGTCTCGGTTGAACCCGCCGCCCCCGTCAAAGAGCCGGCTAAATAGTTAGGCTCTAATTTTTGCAGATGGCTGCTGCTGTTTAATAGCGGCCCCCATGAAAGACTTAAACAGTGGATGCGGCCCTAGTGGCCGCGATTTGAATTCAGGGTGGAACTGACTGGCCACAAAAAACGGATGGTTTTTTATTTCGATTAACTCCACCAACCGCTTGTCGGGCGAAAGGCCGGCCAGCACCAAGCCGGCTTTTGTAAGAGCGGGCCGATACTTATTATTAAACTCATACCTGTGCCGATGGCGCTCATTCACCTCTTTTTTGCCGTATGCCTTAGCACTAATGGTGCCAGGCGCAAGAACGCACTTATAGTTCCCTAAACGCATCGTACCTCCCTTTTGATCTATATCTTTTTGATCGGGCATCAGGTCTATTACCGGATGTCTTGCCTTGGGGTTAGCCTCGGTAGTGTGTGACGAGCGCCCCAATGTTTTCCGGGCGAGCGCTACTACGGCCGTCTGCATTCCCAAGCAAAGGCCCAGATACGGCAGATTATTTTCCATAGCGTAATCGGCGGCGGTAATCTTACCTTCTACTCCCCGGGAGCCAAAACCGCCGGGCACCACAATGCCATCGCAGTCGCCCAAAAGCTTAGTGGGACCCTCGGCCTCAATCTGCTCAGCGTCTATCCAGACTATCTCGACCTGTCGATCGTAAGCCCAGGCTGCCGACTTTATTGCCTCGAACACACTCATATAAGTATCTTCGTGATCCATGTATTTGGCTACCACACCAACCCTTACCACCGGCTTATCACTTTTTGCGATAATCTTGCCCAGCGAGCGCCAAGAGGATAGGTCCGGCTTGCCTGCAGCTAGGCCCAGTTTGCGGCATGTGTATTCGGCGAGGTTAAACTGCTCTAATGCGAGCGGTACCTCGTAAACACTCCTGGCTGTCGCCAGCGGCACAATGCCGTCCATGTCGATATCGCAGAACAGGCTGATTTTATGCAAAATATGTTCGCTGACCGGCCGCTCTGCCCTGGCCACAATAATATCTGGCTGAACGCCGGCCGCTCTTAGATCGCGCACCGTATTCTGCGCCGGTTTAGTCTTAAGCTCCTTGCTGGCCTCTAGGTATGGTAGGTAAACCACATGAGCCACCACCGTGTTTTCGTGGCCGACCTGGCGGCGAAACTGCCGAATGGCATCCAAAAAGGCTAGGCTTTCATAGTCGCCCACTGTGCCGCCAATCTCTACAATATGAATATCGTAGCCACGGCCGGCCTCCACGATTTGGTTTTGAATCTCGCCCGTGACATGAGGGATAATCTGGACTGTTTTACCTAGGTATTTGCCGCTTCTCTCATCTGCAATGATATTGGCATAAATCTGCCCATTCATCAGCGAGCTTTTTTGAGTTAGCTCTTGGTCTAAAAACCGCTCATAGTGCCCAAGATCCAGATCGGTCTCGGCCCCATCGGCCGTCACAAACACCTCACCGTGTTCTGCTGGGTTAAGGGTGCCGGCATCGGTATTCAGATAAGGGTCACACTTTTGAATGTTTACCTTATAGCCGCGAGCTTTTAGTATAGTGCCCAAAGAAGCGGCTGTAATGCCCTTTCCAAGCCCGGAAAGCACTCCACCTGTCACAAAAATATACTTGGTTTTAGCCACCTATTCCCCCATAAGCATTAGCGGTATTCTCTTCTTTTAATCATACTGTATTAAGGTTTTTTATAAAAGCGTTGGCATTATTTAGTGGGCTCGCTAGACCTAGATGCTATCTGCTACTTTAATTCCTGCAGGGCTCTCTCCAGCTGCGGATCGCGGCTGGCATCAAAATCGGCCTGTGTCTGTTTAACCTTAATATCCGGCTTAATACCCTCTTTGTCTATATTGCGGCCCTTTGGTGTATACCATCTGGCTACCGTAATCTTCAGCTCTCCTCCAGGGATCTTAATAATCTCCTGCACGCTGCCTTTGCCAAATGTTTTTTCTCCAATTAGCTTGGCAGCCCGATGATCTTGCAAAGCACCTGCTACAATCTCACTGGCTGAGGCGCTGCCTTCGTTTATCAGTACCACGAGCGACACTCCAATTAATTCCCCGCCCTTCTGGCTTTTAAGGCTTTCACGCACCTTTTGCCCATGCTTTTCCTCCACTATCAGTTTGCCTGCAGGTAGGAACTGGCTAGAGACATCGACCGAAGAGGCAAGATAGCCGCCAGGGTTATTGCGCATATCGAGTATGAATTTGGTAGCGCCCTGCGCCTTAAGGCTGCGGGCGGCTTCGGCCACCTTCTCCCCGCTATCATCTGCAAACCGCGTGAGTTGAATATGGCCTATATTACCGTTTTTTAAACTAGATTTAACACTAGAGACATTAATGACTTGGCGGGTAATATTAATATCGAACGGCTCGCCATTGCCGCGAATGATCTTAAGCATTACCTTGGTGTCTTTCGGTCCGCGAATCTTACTCACAGCTTCATCTAACGGTAGACCGGCCGTATCTGTCTCATCCACCTTTATGACATAGTCACCCGGTTTGAGCCCGGCCGCCTCAGCCGGTGAGCCACTTAAAGGGGCAATAATAGTCAGCTTGCCGCCCTTTATGCCGACCTCGGCACCAATACCTGAAAGCGTCCCTGAGAGATCATCCTCCAGCGCCTGCGCCTGCTCTTTGTTCAAGTAGACAGTGTAAGGATCGCCTGTTGACCCCACCAACCCCGCTTTGGCACCCTCAAGCACCTTCGCCGGATCTAGCTGGCCATCATATTTACGCTGCAAGATTTCATATGTTTCTTGCAGGCTGGCAAAATTAAGGCTTTTTGTATCGGTGCCTACAGAAACCACACTAGGGCTGACCTGGCCGAATACAAAACCAACACCGACAAGTAGTAACGTCGCCCCAATGGCTGCTATTTTGCTAATCTGAAAATTATCGGGCAACCAAAATCCTTATGTTTATAAGCTTATTGTATCACTTTTGGGGGCAGTTAAAAGTGAATGAACTGCAGGCCGCTGGCTGAAATGGTATTTGTGCTGTATAGGCCTTGATTCTCAGCGTTATACTGGCTGATATCAATAGTACCGTTACCATTCACGCGCTCAACATACATAACGTGTCCGTATGGCCCCGAAAGCGAAGCAGCCACATCTCCGGCGCGCGGATTGCCATCTACCGGGATACCGGCTGCTCTAGCGTTATCCGGCCACTGCTTGGCATTGCCCCGGCCGCCCCAGTACGGCATATACCGGCCGGAACTGGCCACCTTGAAAGCCGTATAACTGACACACTCACGGTTGTACATCCCCCAATCGTCCACCAGGCTATCTTGCGGGGCGTTACACCACTTGGCCGGGTAACCGCCCCCGCAGGAGCCGGCTGTCGAACCCCTGCCGAATTGGGAGGATATAATTGCTGCCTGCTGCCGCTTTAACTCCTCGGCTTTGGCATTATTAGCACTGGCAAGCTGTGCATAGCGGCCCTCTTCGCCGCGGGTAACGCTTAATATTTGAGCAGCTTCAGCCTGCTGTATGGCTAAAGCCTGGGAAAGGTCTGATTGCTGTTTAATAGCAATTTCCATCTCGGCCTTCTGTTTCTCCAGATCGGCCTTAAGCTGAACGATAGCCGATGACTGTTCCTGAATGTGATCCTTGATAGTATCCAAATACTGCT
>DATLOE010000001.1 GCA_035536395.1 Candidatus Dormiibacterota bacterium | reverse complement strand
TAACGGATACATAGCCAGTACTTTTATGAACATATCCAACCACTTACGGAAGAGGTTTTCGGTATTGGGTAGTACCCACAAGGCAAATGCAATTGGTGCTGCGATAATGAGGACGGTAATTAATATCTGCCGGAACATCAGCGTTAAAAACACTGCCATAATACCGAAGAAGGCGCCGATCATCACCACGAAGATGCTGCCGGTAACTGCGCCAAAAGCCAGATTTGCTGCGCCAACCGCTAGACCAGTTAAGCCGAGCAGCCCTCCCCGCACTTCCCCGCTGCCGTCGGGGCTGCTGTAGGGCGGAATAATATCATTACCCAATATAAACAGCCCACGGCCGAAGATGTTTGTAATATCGATTGCCAGCGAGGCCAGCAAGTAAGACAGCTGTACTAAAATAGCCGCCGCTACCAGTTTGGGCAGCATTTTCTTGACGGTATAGGCATCGAGGTTAATAGAGAGCGTATTCGCGAAAATGAAGACTAGAAAGATGATGATGAACAGGGCGTTGGCAAGATTACGCATCACTTGCCAGACCTTATACATCGGGTTTGAATCTACACTTGTACTAAGCGGTTTAAAGTCCAAAAACGGCTGAATGAACCTGTCTTCCACAAACTCTACCGTATCGGCCACCCCCCGGATGATTTTACAGACAATCCAATCGAATGCCGTGCCGCAGCCTTCATCATCGCCACCACTGCCGGTTGTTGGTGAGGCGCTGGCTGCCTCAGATCTTATGCATGTACGATATTTTGCTGTATCGCTCGAGCTGCTTTGGCACTTTGACTGAAGTGAAGTAATGAGAGCCGACTGACAGCCCGCTTTCTCTAGTGCGTTACCCTTACAGTCATCCAGTTGTGTGCTCGCCTCATTTACAAGTATTTCGCAGAGGGTTTTTTTATCACTATCCTCACACATCTTTTTTGCATCGGCAGCATGAGCGGCAGGGATTTTGATACTTACTCCATTATTTATAGATACGTCAAAAGACGGCAAAAATACGGCTGCAATTGCAACCACAAAATACATGCTCACCGTCAGGAGTAACCTGCTCCGCTTCATAAGCATAAGTTTAATCGATTTATCTTGATATTGCTAATCTGTCATAAGCTTTTTGACATCAGGTAAGCTACACAGATAGAATGGGGGTAATGAAGAACCTGCTTACCGCAATAATTATCACCCCGTTTCTTGTGGCTGCCGTGCTTGGCACTAATGTGTCGCTGGTCGCCTATGCTCAAAGCTCAAAAAACGCTCCAAGTGCCCAAAATGCTGAGAATCCGGAAAATAAAGTAGTCTGCAATGATCGCCGCGGAGTCTTTGTCGGCACGGGCGGTTTGTTTGGCACAGCTACCTGCGTGGGCGATCAGAACACCAATCCGATATTTGTCTTTATCAAAGCCCTGGCAAACTTCATGCTTGGCCTACTCGGGCTAATGCTGGTAGCTGTGATTATCTATGCCGGTTTCCGCTACATTATCTCTGGGGGCAGCCCGGATGACATTAAGGCGGCCAAAAAGCAGCTTCAGCAGGCGGCCACCGGCCTCGTGCTACTCTTAATTATGGCGGCCTTCCTAAACCTAATCGGGGTAACATAGCATGAACGATCTCTTTCCCAGTATTTTTAAAGGCGCGGATTTATCTTCTAACAGTATTGCCGTCATACCGATAATTTTTGCTAACATCATAGAAATCATCCTTATCTTATCTGGCGTACTGGCCGTCATAATGATCATTTGGGCCGGTATTAACTATGTAATTTCCCAAGGCGATCCCGGTAGAATCAAAAGCGCTAAAGACACCATTACCTACGCCATATTCGGGCTGGTGCTCTCAGCCGGGGCATTTCTGATAATTGAATTTATATTAGGCAGATTCCGTTGAAGCCTTTTTTCCAAAAACCGTTTTTGGCCGCAGGGTTGCTCTTCTCAATTTCAGCTGCTGCCTATTTTGCGGCACCGAACTTGCTGGCCGGCAACTACAAAGCCTCCACTTACATAGCCCAGTGTAAAAATCAGGTGGGAACTAATGCCGAAGGCACTTGCGATAATGTGGTGGCCGAAATTGAGGCAGCTGCAAAAAAATACCAGTGCAACTCACAGAAAACCGGCGATGTTGATGGCTGCTTAATGCAGTATGTGGGTGCAGGGGTGCAGAACATTACGGAAGGCCAGCCGAACCAGCCTCAAACCCTTAGAGACAGAACCGATCAATATATTGATCGGGTTATTAAAAAAGACGTTAATGAGATTGCCGGCAAGGTAGATAATGTTAATACCCCCAACCTGACATTTAAAAGAGTTGCTGTGGTCATAGTCGACTTGCTGGTCTTGGTGACGGCTGTGCTTTCGGCCTTCTTCCTTGTGCTAGGAGGCATCCGTTACGCCAGCTCTAGTGGCAACCCTAAGAACATCGAAGGCGCCAAGAATACCATTACCTATGCCATTATTGGCCTGATACTAGCCATCTTGGCTAAAGCGATTGTAGACTTTGTGGTGGCCAATCTACCCAAGTAGTTATACAATTGGCGTAATGAAAAAGCTTACGTATACCCTGGCTCTTGTTGCCTGCTTTTCGCTTAGCTCCCCGGCTTTGGCCGCGGGGCCACTAGAGACAATTAAAAACGGTGCCTGTGAAGCCACTCAAGATGCAAATAAGGTTTCATTTTTAGCGGGCTGCAATAAGGGTAATCAGAGCTTAGACAAGCCAAGCCAAAATGCTGCCGGTGATGCCCAGACTAGCTACTTGGCCACCCTGCTAGACCTCTTCATATTCGCGGCTTCAATCGTAGCTATTGCCTTTATTGTCATCGGCGGCATTAAGTACATTACCTCCACCGGCGACCCAACTAGAATCGCCAATGCCAAAAACACGATTTTATATGCTATTATCGGGTTAATCGTAGCCATTATCGCGCGGGCGATTATAGGATTCGTAATACAGAGGCTTTAATGAAGAAGTTTTTAACCAGATTAATATCAGCCGGTTCCGTGGCACTAATTCCTGCCATAGCTTTGGCGCAGCCGCAATGCGAAGGGGCACAAGCCGTAGGCGGAACTTGCGGGGAGGGGGCATTAACGGGATACATTAGCAACCTTATTAACATGGGATTCTATCTAGCCGGTACAATTGCGGTTGTCATTCTGATTATAGGCGGCATCGGCTACATCGGCTCCACTGGCGACCCAGCCCGCATCACCAAAGCCAAAAACACCATTCTGTATGCGGTTATTGGCTTAATAGTTACGATCCTGGCATATGCCATAGTCGGGTTCGTCATCGGGAGGCTTTAGTATGGGAAAGCGATTTCTGGCATCATTTTTTACGGTCATGCTTGGAGTTTTAATAATTGCACCCTCAGCTCAAGTGCTGGCAGCTACAAGAGCTGAATATGAAGCCTGCCTAGGGGCCAAAGGCACCCCCCTAGATGGCGAAGGAAAAAGTGTTCCTACTGCCACCGCCGGTAATATGGTTCGGTGTGATACTGGTAAGGAGCTCACGACTTTCATAAATAACATTAATAACGCTCTGCTCTTTATCGCCGGCGCGGTAGCAGTGGTAATAATAATAATCGGCGGTATCGGCTATGTAACCTCCACTGGCGACCCAGCCCGCATCACCAAAGCCAAAAACACCATTCTGTATGCGGTTATGGGGTTAATAGTGGCGCTACTAGCCTATGCTGTAGTAGGATTTGTACTAACAAGATTATGAAGAAACTGACTAGCTCACTAATTTATCTATCTCTGCTTGTTCCAGGCGCTGCCATGGCTTTTCACGAAGGCAAGGCTCACAACGAAGCCCACAGGGGAGCAGCCGAGGTTAGGCCGGAAAGCGCACCTCAATCGCTGGTAAACTCCATCCAGCAGATAGCAAATGTGCTGATATTCGTGGTAGGCGCCGTGGCTGTGCTTGTACTAATCATTGGCGGACTGACCTACGTAACCTCTGCCGGCGACCCGGCCCGAATCAAAAGGGCCAAAGACACCATTCTGTACGGTGTAGTCGGAGTAGTAGTGGCTATTTTGGCTTACGCTATAATCGGCTTCGTTACAAGCAATATTAAATAAGTAAAGTACTTATGCTATAATCACGGTAAGATTAAGGTATAATCTTAAAAAAAGGAATCATAATGAAAAACACTACCTCTAAAGTATTAAGAAAAACCGCCGAAGCCGGCGTTTACTTCAGCACCTTTATTCCTGCTGCCGCACTAGGACAGGATGCAGCCTGTGACCCGAATAGCCTGACCATTGGTGAAGGCGCAGATTGTGCTAAAGGCACCAGTAACACCACCACCCTATTCGGTGAGGGCGGTACATTCCAGCAAATTGCTAACATTCTCATCTTCCTGATCGGCGCCATAGCCGTCATTATGTTGATCTTGGGTGGCTTGCAGTATGTAATCTCTAATGGTGACCCTAAAAAAGTTGAATCGGCTAAGAACACCATTCTATATGCCATCATCGGTATTGTAGTTGCCATTCTGGCCTTTGCTATTGTCGGCTTTGTGACCGGCCAGCTAGCCCCTGCTGCTTAGTAATCTTTGATACTAAAAAAGCCCCGGCAAGGGGCTTTTTTAGTGGTGTAGCCGGCAGTTAGCTGGCTACGACTCTAATCTTCTTAACTTTGTCCTGGACGACTTTCGGAATAGAAATCGTCAGCACACCGTTCTTAAGCGAGGCTTCTGCCTTATCAGCATTAACACTGGCTGGCAGAATGATTGAGCGGCTAAATGCCCCCCAGTAGCACTCCTGCACGTAATAGTGCTCGCGGTCTACTACACTCTCTTCTACTCTTTCGCCGCGAATAGTAACTACGTCTTCGGCAATAGCGACTTCTAAGTTCTTAGGATCCACCCCGGCAATCGGGGCCTTAATTACGACGTTTTCTTTGGTCTGATAAACGTCAACGGCCAGCTGACCCTCTACCTCTTCCTCTTCTTCCTCTTGCAGCCAATCTTGGCTGTCATCTGCTTCGCTCAGGAACTCATCCTGAAGCACATTTTCTTCGCTGTTTTGGCTCTTTTTTGCCATAAGTATTCTCCACTTAGTACTTGAACAAATTGAGGCCTCGCCACCAACACCATATGTTGCACGTGTCTTGCCTTTCGCATATTATATGCAAACTCATCAGATAAAAGCAATACACCGGTAAGCATAAACTAAATGATTTTTTATGATTCAAGCCCTATTACAAATTATTTCGCCTCCTGAATGCCTGGAATGCAACCGAGAAGGAGCGCTAATTTGCCAAAATTGCCGTACTTATATCGTTGTAAAAAAAACACCAACTTGTTTCAGGTGTAATAAGCTAAGCGCGCTGGGCAGAACATGCAAAACCTGTCGTTCGTCTGCCAATTTAAGCGGTGTGGTAGTGGCTTCTCACTATGAAGGCACTGTAAAAAAGCTAATCGGCCTACTAAAGTACGAGCGCAATCGCGATGCAGCAGAGGTATTGGCGGTGGCTATGACCCCGCATGTGCCAGCTGCCGGCTTTGATTTCATTACAAGTGTTCCGATAGCGGCCAGCCGTTACCGCCAGCGCGGCTATAACCAAGCTGAGCTGTTGGCCAAGGCGCTTTCTATCCATATGGGAGTGCCCTATTGCCCGACTATGATTCGCCTAGGCAGTAAGCAGCAGGTCGGCGCGCGGCGAAATGATCGCTTGAGCCAAATAAAAGATACAATTGTAGTTAATAATCCCCTGCCCCAGAAAAAGGTATTGGTGGTAGACGACGTGCTGACAACAGGCGCCACACTAAATGAATGCGCTAGGGTATTAAAATCTGCCGGTGCTAAGACGGTCTGGGGCGCAGTAGCCGCCAAGCACTAGTTAAAATTGATAAAAATAATAACTTGGCGGAGAGGGAGAGATACTGCACCACGTTGTGACGAACTCTCACGGCTCGCTTTGCTCGCGCCGCGCTCGTGCAAGTCTATCTCATCAAGTAATAAATCCGACTAAAGTCAGATGCATTACTTGGCGGAGAGGGAGAGATTCGAACTCTCGCGGGAACTTGCGCCCCCCTACCGGTTTAGCAAACCAGCCCCTTCAGCCACTTGGGTACCTCTCCACGTCGTCTAGTATTTTAACAAACTTTGGCGGAGGGGGTGGGATTCGAACCCACGGTACCGTTGCCGGCACGGCAGTTTTCAAGACTGCTACCTTCAACCACTCGGTCACCCCTCCTCGCTAATGACTATTCTATCTGACGAAAATCGATTATAACAGCTGCAGCCCGGTTTACAATTTTGCATCAATATAAAAAATTTACTTTACCATAAGCGTAATGCATAATAAGAGCAGTAAATTACAGAGAGATGGAGCTACCACAAAACCTCCAGGCGGCCGAAGATAATACTCATATTAAACCTGTTACTTGGCAGGCATCTGAGTACGTGTTTCATGAAAAACCTACGTTCTGGTACTTAAGTTTAATCTTAATTATGGCTGCCCTAGCGGCCGTTCTTGCCTATTTCCAGCAATGGTTTAGTGTGGCGGTAGTAGCTGTTATGACCCTGGCTCTATTTATGTATTCCAAAAAAGCCCCCCGCACCCTAAATTACCAGGTAGACGAGCATGGTATTACGGTGGAGGGTAAGCTGTATCCATACAATCAGTTCAGATCATATGGTGTGCTTCAGGAGGTAGCTTGGCGCAGTATAGATTTGGAGCCTTCACGCCGTTTTATGCCCCGGCTAACCTTAATCTGTGAAAACGACAATTTTGAAAGCATCGGGCAGGTTCTGGCTGCCCATCTTCCCAGGGCCGATCGCAAGCTGGATATGGTAGAGCGCCTAAGCCGTTATATGCGGTTTTAGCGCCTTCCCAGAAGCCCCAGTTTATGGTAATCTTTTGCGGTTGATGTGCGCTCGTAGCTCAGTTGGATAGAGCGTCAGTTTGCGGTACTGGAGGTCGCAGGTTCGAGCCCTGCCGAGCGCACCATGCAATAATTATGCAATACGGAGAGGTGGCCGAGTGGTTGAAGGCGCCGCTCTCGAAAAGCGGTATGCCGGCAACGGTATCGTGGGTTCGAATCCCACCCTCTCCGCCAATAGATAATTTCTTACAAGCTAGCAACCGCCCAAAAAAACTTTTTATTCGCCACATTGTTTTGTTAAAAATGTTATTGCCAACTGACAAACTTGATGTTATTCTAACTTCTTACCTTAAAGGGTAAGACCATTTATAGCTTGAATTGTGTTTGCCGATGGCTCTGTGCTGTTCCGATAGAGAGCGGTATTGAGGCGTGGACAAACTATAACAAGGGAGGTTACACCCGTATGCTCAAAACGCTACCGGGTAGTACCGTAGTTAGTAGTGCCGTAAGTGCCATCCAAAGCACAGCCCGCAAGGTATTGAATCCATGCGATTGCGACTCCTTGCCGACTGTTATGGAGGTTTTTCGTACTGCTGCAGGAGATTGGTGCCTAATCAGTCCCTGCCAGTTCAGTGTACCGGCGATGGAGTACGTCATCGACTTCAATTTCGCCGATCCGACCACCAAGCTGCCCGGCAGAATGGTTCTAAGGCACCCAGATGACGAAAACTTTCCGCCTTGCATAGAGCTTAGGGAGATAGATTTTTTCCTAGGCAGCCTAAAGGCGAAAGAAGAAGGTTTTTACCTCGTGTCTCTACGAGAGACAAGCGAGCGGCCTGAATGGGCTGGCCGGCCGAGGGATCAAGAGCCTTCCCCTGAACCGGCCAAATCAGCATCTGGAGCAGAAAGCCGGGCTACCGGTCGCTTTCAGCGTCAGACTGAAGCCACACTTGTAACCGCCAACCACTAGACAGAGGAGAGATATGGAATCTGCTGTACTTACAAGGGACTCAGAGGCCGACACGCCGTTTACCGACATGCTCGGTCATCTGCCACCCCTTGAGGCTTGCGAGGAGCTTCAGGTGGCCCTAGAGGGCCAGGCAGTGATCTCCCAGCACAGGTTCTGCCAGGAGGCTCAGACGCTGGGTGGCGACTTCACAGAAGCCCCTTGGCTTCCCACACCCAGCTGATAGCTGCTACGCCCCAGGGGGGGGTACGGCCCGGCCGGAGATTTATTCTCTGGCCGGGCCTTTTACTTTTTACTTCTGGCTTACCAGTTGCCTGATTAATTCTTCCTCTGCTTGGCTCTGCTGTTTGTCGCCTAGCCTATCAAAAACCGATTTTATCTGCCTGTGCAGGCTAATATCATAAGGCGCCATCTTAATGGCTGCTTTCAAGTAATCTTTAGCCGCTAGTAAGTTTTCTTTTGTTACTTTCTGTTGGGTTAGCAGTATATCGGCCTTGAGGGCATACCAAAGGGTGCTCTCAGGTGCTGTTTCATCCAAAATCCGATTCGCCGAGACAGGCATGCCATTACCATATAAATCCCTGGCTAAAGCTAGCGCGGTGGCACCCTGCTGTTTGGAGTGTACCCGCTGAGCAAAAGATTCTATTGAAGCTGCTTTATTGCCTGCTGCTTTGGCCGAGGCAAGAGCATTAGCGCTATCCCCTGCCTCTAGGCTGGCTTTGGCTTGCAGTATGTATAACCCAGGAGTCCGCTCGAGCTTAATAGCTTTTTCGATTCTTTTCTGGGCTGCCTGGAAGCGGCTGGATCTCAGCTCAATTTCAATAGCCTTTAACTGTGCGTTAGGGGTTCCGGCTTGATCAAGCGCTCTCATGGCTTTACCTGGCTGGTTTTGTGCCAGGTAAATATCTGCCATTCTGTAGTTGTAATCAGGCTGGCTGGGGTCGAGGAAGGCTGCCATTTTATAGCCGGCTAAAGCCTGGGCCGGGTTGCTTGAGCGGTACTGTTCAGCTTGGGTTGCCAGCTTTTGGGCATGCGATTTAGTCGAGGGAATTACCCACCCAAAGAACACACTAGTAGCTAAAACAGCGCCGCCCGCCCAGAACAGTAGCTTATTTGATGGCTTTAATCTGTTCATCAAGCTTTGCCTTCAACTCCCCTGCTTCTTTTTTGCGCTCTCTGGTCTGCTGAATGAGATGACTAGGAGCAGATTCTATATAACGTTTATTAGCTAGCTGGGAGGTTAGTTTTTTTAGGTACCCCCCTATCTCGCTGCTTTGTTTCTGAAGCTGTTTTTGGTAGCTATTAACTGTTTTTTGATCGACATCAATCCAAACAGTCATACCCCGCACTGGAATCTGCAGCCCGCTCCCCTGCTTGCTCTCTGTAATACTTCCTGTTCCTGCTAAGCCTTCAATCAGATTCAGATTGTCCGTAATGATTTTAGAGGACTTAAAAAGTAATGACGGCTTAGAAATTCCTAAAGTGGTTTTAATGCTACGAATTTGGCTTACCAAAGCCATAATCTGTTCAAAATGCTTACTCTGTGCTGAATAAGACAGTTTTGGATCCGGCCAAGCTGCAGTAATGAGATTTTGCTTTTGCCAAGGGATTTTCTGCCAAATAGCTTCAGTTACAAATGGAGCAAAGGGGTGGGCGAGTTTGAGGATTGTTTCTAGGCAGTAGACCAGTACACCCGGGTTAACCTCCTTTTTAGAGGCTTCAATATACCAATCGGCCAGGTCATTCCAGAGTAGGGAGTAGATTCTTTCACCAGCTTCACTAAACTTATAATTTTCTATCGCAGCAGTGATATCGGTAGTTTCCCTAGTCAATTTATCCAGTATCCACCAGTCAGCTAGGCTTTTAGGCTCTGGCTTGCCAGGCCTCACGCTGTCATCGGCCTTTTCTAGGGTAAAACGGGCTACATTCCAGAGCTTATTACAGAAATTACGGTAGCTTTCTATCTTTCTCTCACTTAATGAGCCATCGTTTCCGGGGGTAATACCTAGTGTCAGAGCTAATCTGAGCGCATCAGTGCCGTATTTCTCGGTCATCCTTAAAGGATCAACCACATTGCCCTTACTCTTACTCATTTTCTTACCATGTTCATCGTTCACCATACCCCAGAGATAGACATCAGAGAAGGGGACTTTGTCAGTGCGATAAAGGCCCATCATCATCATGGTAGCAACCCATTTCGTCAAAATATCGCGAGCTGTTCCCATAAAAGCAGTAGGGTAGAAGCGTTTGAATTCGCCTGTGGTCATCAGGGTAATGTGAGGCCATTGACTTGAAGAAAACCAAGTGTCGAAGGTGTCGGTTTCCGCTCGGTAATTACCCCTGCCGTAATAGGCGATAGCCTCTTTTTCTTCCCATGAGATTATATATGCTTCTTTGTGCGGATCATTCGATGTTTTGTAGTAGACAGGTATACGAATGCCCCACCATATCTGTCGGCTAATATTCCAATCATGCAGGTTTTCCAGCCAGCTAATCAGCACTTTCTTGAACCTATCGGGGTAGAGCTTGGTATCTTGCTCCTTTACGGCCTTTATAGCCGGTTCGACCAAAGGCTTTACATGCATAAACCACTGCTCGGTAATGAGGGGTTCTATTACCGTTCCACAACGGTCATGTGTGCCAACAGAGTGGATGAGCGATTTACGGCCTGCCATCTTACCTTCTTTTTCTAGCCAGCTGACAGTCTTTAACCGGGCAGCGCCCACCGAGAGGCCGGCGACTTGCTCAGGCACGTTAATCATCTTACCGCTAGGATCTACAACGGTAATTTCTGGCAAAGTGTGGCGAATTCCTATCTCATAATCGTGAGCGTCGTGCCCTGGCGTAACCTTAAGCGCGCCGGTACCGAAATCTGGGTCTACGTGCGTATCGGCCACGATAGGAATAGGGCGGTTAACCAAGGGAATGGTAGCCGATTGCCCTATTAGTTTTTTGTAACGCTTATCCTTTGGGTTAACGGCTATTGCCACATCGGCAAAGATTGTCTCGGGGCGGGTGGTAGCGATCTTTAGTGAGCCGTAATCGAGAGTATATATTTCGTCCTCTCTCTCAATATGCTTAATTTCCACATCGGCAAAGGCGGCATTACACCTAGTACACCAGTTAACTATTCTGTTACCACGGTAAATTAAGCCATCATCGTGCAACTTCTTGAAAGTGTCATATACGATTTCGATTACGTCTTCATCTAGCGTGAATTTGAGCTTACTCCAATCGGCGCTTAGACCTAGAGACTTTAACTGGTTGACAATTTGCCCTTGATGTTTTCTTGTGAAAGTAAGCAAATCATTGTAAAACTGTGTGGGCCCTAAATCAAAACGGCTTTTGCCTTGCTTGGCTAGCTCCTGTTCGTACACATACTGAGTCTCAATACCGGCATGATCGGTGCCAGGCAGCCAAAGGGTGGGGTGGCCCTGCATACGCTTGAATCTGGTAATGACATCCTCCACTGTGTACATTGCGTGCCCAGTGTGGAGAGAGCCGTTGGCATTTGGAGGCGGCATAATAATACAAAAGGGCTTTTTCTTGGGGTCGCCCTGAGGTTCAAAAGCGCCAGACTCTTCCCAGAGTTTATAAATTCCGGCCTCATACCGCTTTGGCTCGTAAGCCTTTTCCATCTTCATAAGTAGATTTTACAAGATAAAGCTACATGCTCAAAACAGGATTAACTGCCACCTTGATATCAGGATAATCCACAGGCTGGTGGATTTGAGCCTGAAAGTAGCCCAGAGAGGCCACCATGGCAGCATTGTCTGTACAGAGGTTAATAGGAGCATAGCTGATTTCAGCGGGCAGCTGCTTTTTGAGCTCATCTCTGAGCAATCGGTTAGCCGCTACCCCACCAGCTATTACGACTGAAGTAGGCTGGTGCTGGCTGTAGGCTTCAAGCGTACGGTTCACTAGAATATCCACTACGGTTTTTTGGAATGAGGCTGCTAGGTCATGCTTTTGTTTTTCGGTTAACAGCTTTGGCAGCTCGGAAGAGGAAAGTTTATAATCTTTTCCGGCTGTCTGCTGGGCAGTTCTGAGTACAGCTGTTTTCAATCCGCTGAAGCTGAAGTTTAAGCCTTCAAGTTTGGGCTTGGGCAGGGGATAGGCGAGATCGTCTCCCTTTAATGCAGCTGCAGCAATTGACGGCCCACCGGGGTAGGCTAGCCCTAGCATCTTAGCGACTTTATCAAATGCTTCACCGGCAGCATCATCCAGAGTCTGGCCGAGAAGCCGGTAATTACCATGATCTTTAAACAAAACCAGCTGGGTGTGGCCACCAGAAACGATTAATGCCAAAAGCGGGAATTTTGGTTGAGTATCAATTAGGAAATTGGCATAAACGTGCGACTGGACATGGTTGATAGGGTAGAGTGGTTTGTTTTTCAGCTCAGCTAATGTCTCGGCCGTGAGTGTTCCGATTAGGAGTGAGCCAACCAGTCCAGGGCCATGTGTAACGGCAATGGAGTCTATACCGCTCCAATCCACCCCAGCCTCTGCCAGAGCCTGCTCTACTACCGGCAGCATTACTTCTATATGGCTTCTGGCTGCCACCTCTGGCACCACGCCTCCATACTGAGCATGAATTTCTGTCTGTGAGGCCACCACATTACTCAGCAGCTTGGTACCGTTCTGCACTACGGCAGCGGCGGTTTCATCGCAAGATGTTTCTATTCCCAAAACGTTCATGGGCTTAGTATCTGCCATCTGCTACCAGCTATCAAGCGCAAACTGGTACAATAAGCGGTAATGATCAATACTGGAATACCTCAAGAATCGTGGGACGAAGCTCTTATTGAGCTAGGCGGCGGCATTCTGCAAAGCCGAGCTTGGGCGCAGTTCCAAGCTGACTTGGGCCGTAAAGTAGTCTATGGACAAGGCGAGGGTTGGATGTGGTGCGGCTCGGTTGTAGAGGGCAGGGGAGTGAAGTACTTATACGTTCCTTACGGCCCGGCAGTTGGGACGGGCGAGGATTGGCTACGCTCCTTGCAGGCTGCGGGTAAGCAAGAGGGGGTAGACTTTGTCAGGTTTGAACCTATTGGGAATATCAGCCAAGAGGCCTTAAGCAGGGGCAGACGAATACCAGATATGCAGCCTTCTCGCAGCTGGGTTTTAGACCTATCCTCTACGCCTGAGCAACTGCGCGCAAATCTTTCCTCCGGCAACCGAAACATTATTAATAAAAGTGAGCGCTCTGGGCTAGTGCTGCGGTCATCATCTAGCGAACGGGATATAAAATTATTTTTAGACATGCTGCATGATACTGCGGGCAAGTCAGGGTTTCGGCCGCATAGTGATAAGTATATGACGGCGCTTCTAGCCACACTCATGCCGCAAGGTGCAACCAAGCTCTTCTTTGCCGGCATGGATGGCAAGGAGGTGGCAGGCGCCATTGGGTTCGATTTCGGTGGAACTCGTTACTATGCCCATGCGGCTTCGTTCCAGCAGCTGAATAAGGAGCTGCAGGCTGCTAGGCCTCTAGTGTGGCACATGATTTTGGATGCCAAGGCGGCCGGTCTGACCAAGTTCGATTTTTGGGGGGTCGCCCCATCTGATCAGCCAAACCACCCGTGGGCTGGCCTGAGCAAGTTCAAGCAATCATTCGGCGGAGAGCCAGTAGAGTATGCCGGCACATATGACATTCCTATTAAGTCGGTTAAGTATTTGTTTTATCGCCTGGTAAAAAGGATTCTACCTCTATGAGAGAAGCGACAGCCGAGGAACTAGCAAAGTGGAATGAGCTAGTAGCGGCCAACCCCGATGGCGGCAACGTGCTGCAGGCTAGAGCCTTCGGCGAGGTTAAGAGTAGGCACGGCTGGCAGGCCAAACATTTAGTATTTGAAAACATTGCGATTTTGGCTTTGCAAAGGGAAATATTAGGATTAGGCAAATTTTGGTATATCCCTAAAGGGCCTGGCGTGAAAGACACTGTGCAGCTGCAGCGGCTGGCGGCCAAACTTAAAAAAACCGACGCCTTTGCCGTAAGAATCGACCCTGAAATAAAAAAAGGTGGCGTGGTAGGCTCGGGCTTTGAAAGGGCGCCGCATGACATCCAGTACAACATCGCAACTGTCATAGTTGATCTTGCGCCCAGCGAAGACGAGATACTGGCCTCCTTCAAGCAAAAGACCAGATATAACATTCGCCTGGCTGAAAAGAAGGGGGTAAAGGTTGAGACGGTTGAAACTAACCCAGAATCGATCAAGCAGATGTACAGCTTAATGCAAAGCACCCAGAGGCGCGCAGGTTTTTACTTGCGTGATAAGGCGTATTTCACCGACTTTTGGCAGCTGCATGCGAATAGCGGCACTGGCCAGATGTTTTTTGCCAGCTACGAAGGCAAGGTGCTGGCTGGAGCTTTTGTAACCTATCTGGGTTCAGCAGCCCTGTATAAAGACGGCGGTTCGGTGCGTGAGCATAGCGAGCTGCAAGCGCCATACCTGCTGCAATGGGAGATTACGAAATGGCTGAAGGCTAGGAGTGTGAAAGAATACGACCTACATGGCACACCGCCAGCTGATCAGATTGATAACCCTAATCACCCCCTAAGCGGCCTGGCGCGCTTTAAGACCGGTTTTAACCCAAGCATAAGCGAGTTCATCGGTACGTATGATTTAGTGCTTAATACGGCTTCATATAGGCTCTGGCGGGCATTTGGGGAACGCTTGGCCGCAGCTTATGAGATCCGCGCTAAAAAGCGGCTATTCTACTAAGAGAGTAAAAGTCTAACTTTGGCTCGCTTTTTTGGCATCCATACCTGCCAAGTAGATAATAAACACTAGACTTGCAGCGCAGCACATTCCTATGACGTTTTCCGAAACCAAGATGCTGATTTCAAAACCTAGACGGTAGAGCAGTATAAAAAGGGTAATGACAGTACATGAGGCTGCAAAAATGCAAAAGCAAAGCTTAACCAGCCGCCTTTCTTCCTTAGTGGTTAAATTCGGATATATTTTTTGCATTAACTTCACGTACACCCCCTTAGCTGTTATGTTTATCTTCGCTTTTGGGGCTGTGATTGTCAATCGTCTAATTCGGCTTGATATACTAGTGCTATGAGAAAATTAATTAAAGCTTTTATTCCCAAGACGCTCTTCCGCATAATCGAACCTTATGGCCACCTGCTTGAGGCGGTAATTATGAATATTTATTACGGTTTTCCGGCCCGTAATCTTGAGATTATTGGGGTGACCGGCACCGATGGCAAGACCACCACAGCCACCATAATAACTTCCATGCTGAAGCAGGCGGGGTATAAAACAGGAATGCTAACGACCGTTTCGGTCGATTATGGTGACGGCCCGCAGCCTAACAATACCCGCATGACAGTAATGCCCTCTGGCATGATGCTGCGTGAAATTAAGAAAATGAAACAAAAAGGCATTAAATGGCTGGTGCTGGAAACTACCAGTCATGCTCTGGCCCAGAACCGGGTTTGGGGTGTGCCGTATAGTCTTGCTGTAATGACCAATGTGGCTCATGAACATCTCGATTACCACGGCAGCTTTGAAAACTACCTGAATGCCAAGAAAAAGCTGTTTACCCTGGTCGGCCGAAACCGACGCGGCAGACAAGCCGGTGTGGTAAACGATGACGATCCTAGTGCCGGCTTGTTTGCTGCCGAAGTAGCGAATTCTATTCGCTACGGGCTAAAGGAAGGAGCTAGTGATGTCTACCCGCTCGAGCTGCGTTCAACTGCGGCGGGCAGTACCTACCATGTACGCCGGGGGGCGGCAACTCTGAAAATTACTACCCACCTGCCCGGCAGTTTTAATGTATCTAATTCACTGGCGGCTGTGTGTGTCGGTTTAATTCTGGAATTGACTGATGAGCAGATAGAGAAGGGGATTGCCTCGCTGGAAGCGGTGGAGGGGCGCATGACTCAGGTAAATTGCGGCCAGGACTTTAATGTGATTGTCGATTACGCTCATACGCCCGATTCTTTCGAGAAGGTCTTTAACGAACTGGCGCCCATGACCGAAGGCAGGCTGATAGTCGTTTTCGGTTCTGCAGGTGAGCGCGATCATGCCAAGCGGCCGCTACAGGGAGAGATTGCCGGGCGCCTCTGCGATATTGTGGTAGTAACCGAAGAAGACGACCGCAGCGAAGACGGCATGATGATTCTAGATGAAATCGCTGCCGGGGCTGAGCAGGCCGGCAAGGCTAAAGGCAAGGACCTGTTTTTAATCCATGACCGTGCAGAAGCTATTCAGAAGGCCGTTTCTTTGGCTCGCACCGGCGACACAGTGCTGATGCTGGGCAAAGGGCATGAAAAGTCGATACTAGGAAGCTCCGGCAAAAGGCCTTGGAATGAAGTTGAGGCAGCCCAGCAGGCGCTTAAACTAAAAACAGAATAGGGCTGCTTTTTTTCTGTACTTTCCCACCTATGTCCACTGCTTTAACCATGGTGTAGCTCCAATGTGCAGCACTTTACCCCTCCACCAGATTTGCGGAATTCGCTTACATCTATGCCGATCGGGTTGTATCCCTCACTTTTCAATCGCCTAATTAAACCCTCAGCTGCAGCCGACATCACAATGCTACCCCCATCGCTAACCGCATTCAGACCAAAAGCAGCCGAGTCACTGGGGCTAGCCTCGATCTGTTTCGGGAAATGTTGAACAAGTTTCTGTCTGCTTTCCGCATCAAAGGCTGCGGGGTAATACATTACGGTGTCGCTATCAATTGGGCACATAGCCGTATCTAGGTGGTAGAACTTTGGGTCGACCAAGCGCAGGCTGACAACCGGCTTATTAAAAAACTCTGCTAGTTCGTCAGCTGCCTTTGGGCTGGACCTAAACCCATGTCCCGCAAAAATAGCGTAGCCATTGTAGAGGCAATCGCCCTCCCCCTCAAAATCATTCTTCGGCATACAGATTTCTTTCGCTCCATTTGCCCTAAACCACGCTTCGAACTGTGCGGTTTCCGGCTGGCGCTCAGGGTGCTTAAACTTTGGCAGCATAGCCTTCCCCTCGATAAACAGACCCCCATTGGCGGTAAACACCATATCGGGCAGACCACTTGCGGGCTCGATTAATTGAATTTCATACCCTAGCTTCTCGTATGTATCGTACAGCTTTTGCCACTGCGTCTTTGCCAGTGTCACATCTACCGGATTATCTACATGCATCCAGGCGTTAATTTCGTAAGCCACCTCAAAATAGGTGGGCCGGCACATTAGGACTGTTTTAACCATTGGCATTATTATATCTGATGATTCTGCCCCGGCAAGCAAGCAAAAATAACGGCTCTTGACACAAAAAATCTAGCTTATTAAGATTAAATTAGCAGTCTAGCACTAAGAGTGCTAATTTTATGTAAGAGTGGAGGAGCAATGAAATTACAACCGCTTGCAGATAGATTAGTGGTTAAATCGTTAGAGGCCGAGGCCAAAAGTGCCTCTGGTTTTTACATTCCAGAATCAGCTAAAGAAAAACCGCAAATAGGTGAGGTAGTGGCTGTCGGTAAAGATGTAAAAGAGATTAAAATTGGCGACAAGATAGTCTACAGCCAGTACAAGCCCGATGCTGTAAAGGTCGGGAGTGATGAGCTTTTAATAATGAAAGAAGAGGATGTCTTGGCGTTAGCCAGGCAGTAAGGAGGAATTATGGCCAAACAAATTTTTTATGATGACGACGCGCGAACTAGGGTCCTACAAGGAGCCAAAGAATTATATGATGCAGTTAAGGTAACCATGGGTCCCAAGGGCCGCAACGTGGTAATAGGCAAAAGCTACGGCGGGCCGACCGTAACGCACGATGGCGTAACAGTAGCGAAGGCCGTTGAGCTGGAAGAAAAGAAAGACAGCGAATCGCTCGGCCGTGGCATAGGCGCAGAGCTTATTAAGCAGGCTGCCTCAAAAACTAACGATGAGGTTGGCGACGGCACCACGACTGCCACTGTTCTGACTTACCACATTTTGAGTGAAGCCAATAAGTTGATTGCCGCTGGTCACAACCCAATGGATCTTAAGCGCGGATTAGACGAAGCCGCCGGTGAGTTGATTAAAAAGATCGATACCATGACCGAAAAGATAGCCGGCAATAAAGAAAAGATTGCCCAAGTAGCTACCGTTTCGGCTGGCGATTCTGAAATCGGTGAGCTGATTGCCGATGTGATTGAAGCCGTAGGGGAAGAGGGTTCGGTAACTGTCGAGCAGTCGCAGACGCTGGGGCTGGAGAAAGAAGTGGTCGAAGGCTTTAAGGTCGACCGTGGTTATGTGAGCCCGTATATGGTGACTGACGCCACCCGAATGGAAGCGATTTATGAAAAGCCGCTAATACTTGTAACAGATAAGAAGATCGGCTCAATCCAAGACATCTTACCTTTACTTGAAAAGGTAGCCCAAGGTGGCAAAAAGGAACTGGTGATTATCGCCGAAGATGTGGAGGGCGAGGCCCTAGCCACATTAGTACTTAACCGTCTTAAAGGCGTGTTTAGCGCGCTGGCTATTAAGGCGCCATCTTTTGGTGACCGGCGTAAGGAGATCTTGGAAGACATTGCCATTCTCACTGGCGCTACCGTAATTAGCGATGAGCAGGGCGTAACGTTCGAAAACGCTACCGTGGATATGCTGGGCTCTGCACGCAAAATCATTGCCACTAAGGACGACGCTACGATCATAGAGGGCACCGGCAGTTCATCCGAAGTAAATTCTCGCATTAGCCAGCTGAAAGCTCAGGCCGAAAACGCTACCAGCGAGTTTGAAAAAGAGAAGTTTGAAGAGCGGCTGGCCTCCCTAGCCGGCAAGGTAGCCGTAATTAAGGTCGGTGGAGCCACAGAAACCGAGATCGAAGAGAAGAAGTTCCGGGTGGATGATGCCGTAGCGGCTACAAAAGCTGCTGTGGCTGAAGGGATAGTGCCTGGCGGCGGCGTAACGCTGGCCGATCTTTCAAAAGAACTTGATGTGGAGCCGACCAGGGTGAGCAACTCTCAAGAAGCTGGGCAGTTAATACTTAAGAATGCCCTAGTGGAGCCATTCAGGCAGCTGATGCTGAATGCCGGCTTAAATGCCGAAGAAAAGCTTGCCAAGGTGCTAGAGGCCAAGGCCGGAGTAGGCGTGGATGTTAATAGCCCGTCTAAGACAGTAGTAATGAAAGAGGCCGGCATAGTTGACCCAGCCAAGGTCACACGCGAGGCAGTCCAGAACGCCGTCTCCATTGCCGGTACAGCTATGACAATGGGGGGTCTCATAGTCGAGATCCCAGAAGAGAAACCGGCTGGCGGAGCTGCACCTGACATGGGAGGCATGTACTAGCCTTCGTCTCTAGTTAAAACCACAAAAAGACAGCAACTTTTTTAATGGCTATTGACATAATTAACAAAATTAAGTAATATAGCCGGCATAGTTCGTGAGGTGCTCAAAAGTCTCACGGTACCAGTTCCCAAACAAGTCGCCCCACTTCAGCAAAGCCGGTATTAGGCCAGCCATAGCCACTTTATCCGCGCGAGCCGTTAATATTACGGCGCTATACGGAAAAAGGCAGGCTGACGTCCGAAAGCCACTGAGCTGAATTAGGGGCAGAACAGAGGAGGGGTTACTCCAGTGTCTGTGTAGCCCAACCGGGCAACAGGCATCCGTAGGCACATCTTACTGTTCGTGCTAATGCGGAGTCTGTCGGTTGGGCGGTAATCCTTATATCCCGTGAATCGCCGCGGAGACCAAGCGGTAGCGTAAGTGAACGTTCGTAGAGGCATTCAAGCGTCTCGCCGACGGGCCTAGATTGCTTGGACCCTTATACGACAATCGCTTTTGGCCACAACGGCCAATGCTATCGTATCGCCATAGTGCGGTGTCTCCGCGGCGCCCGCGGCTCCTCAAAAAGAAATGCATACCACCATGCATACCACCCAGGGTCTCATACGAGGCCCTTTTTTCTTTTCTATTCCTACTCACTTTTACCCTAACTACTGCTAAAATAGCCGTATGCTAGATGACGAAAAATACGTAGAGCAACTCGATCGCAGCAACGCGCTGGCGATAATCGCTGGGCAAGCCGACCAGCTTAAACAGCGGTACGAGTATCAATTGCCAGATAAAGAAGGTATCCAAAATATCGTAGTGGCCGGTATGGGCGGCTCGGCGCTGGCAGCAGAGTTTGTGCGTAGCTGGACGAGCGATCAGCTGAGTTTGCCGATTACAATTGTGCGCGATTACTCTCTACCGGCTTTTGTGTCTGAAGATTCCCTCGTTATCATATACAGCTACTCAGGTAACACAGAGGAGACCCTTTCGGCTCTGGAGTCGGCTCGTAAGGCCAAGGCCAAACTGGTACTTGTGAGTTCAGGGGGCAAGCTGCAAGAGCTTGCTGCTAAAAATCAGTATTGCTACATTCAGATTCCAGAAGGCATTCAGCCCAGGCTGGCCGTTTTATTCGGTGTTAAGGCCTTGATCGATTTATTGGAGCGGCTCGATCTGCTAAACGGGTCGGTTAAAGAGCTGGAGGGTCAGGCCGACTGGGCGCGCCAAGAGGTGTCTTACTTTACCCTCAGTATCAAAACGGCAGAAAACACAGCGAAGCAAATTGCTGAAAAACTGGTGGGCTTTACGCCTGTCATTTATAGTGGCCCGGCACTAGCTATGCCCGCCCTCAAGTGGAAGATAGACATTAACGAGAATGCCAAGAACTTGGCTTTTTATAACCAACAGCCAGAGTTCAGCCACAATGAATTTATGGGCTGGCTGAACCCCACAGACAAACCATTTAGGGTTGTACAGCTTACCTCAAAGCTGGACCACCCACAGATCAAAAAACGGTTCGAAGTAACTGCCCGCCTGCTTTCCGGCAAAATGCCGGCTCCAATCGCGGTAGAAGCCCAAGGCGAAACCAAGCTACAGCAGATGTTATGGACAATGCTACTGGGCGATTTTGTTAGCGCCTATCTCGCCTTCTTAAATGGTGTTGATCCAACCCCCGTTGACCTGATCGAAAAACTCAAAAAAGAACTACCTTAATATACTAGAGCTTCCGTATAGTAGTTGGCTCAGTTAGCATCTGCCGCTAAGAATTAGCTTGCCAAAAGACTGGCTTGCCTGCAAAATCGATTTAAGCAAAAGCTTGATCATCGACATTTGGGAGGTGCAATGCCTCGTTACGGAGTTTTTAAGCGAGTACTGGACGTCGCGCTTGCCACAATCCTTTTACTGCTAGCGGCGCCTCTCTTGCTTCTTCTGGTGGTCATGGTAAAGACTACCTCCAAGGGGCCTGCCATTTACCGCCAAAAGCGAGTGGGAAAGAACGGAAGGGTATTCACCCTCATTAAACTGCGGTCCATGAAGTTTGAGCCTCAAACCCCGATTTACATTTGCCGCAGTTTGGCCGATGAGCGTTTGACCGGCTTTGGCAAGCTGATTCGCGCTACACACTTGGATGAGATTCCCCAATTCATTAACGTCATTAAGGGTGATATGAGCTTGGTGGGTCCTAGGCCGCATCCGGTAGAGAAGCACAAGGAGCTTTCAGAAAGAATACCCAGCTACGGTCACCGCACAGCGGTCCGTCCCGGAATGACAGGGCTAGCCAAGGTCAGATTGCCACTGCTTCCTGACGCGGAGCAGGCTACGGCATTTGATATGCTCTACATTAAGAGCACAAGCTTGTGGCTGGACATAAAGATCATGGCCTTGACCGTGCCAATCATGCTCCAAGGCGCAAGGAGGCTTTGGGCGAACGAGCAGCCGGTTTTTGAAGCGGCCACTTAAAAGAGTGGCCGCTTTTCCTTTTACT
Organism: Candidatus Dormiibacterota bacterium; assembly: GCA_035536395.1. Lineage (NCBI taxonomy): Bacteria > Bacillati > Candidatus Dormiibacterota > Candidatus Dormiibacterota bacterium. Next base: position 11,883 of record DATLOE010000001.1, on the reverse strand, counting down.
TACGGCTTTTACAGAGTAAAATAAGTCGGTCGAGGAGAGGTGGCCGAGTGGCTGAAGGCGCACGCTTGGAAAGCGTGTATGCGGGAAACCGTATCGCGGGTTCGAATCCCGCTCTCTCCGCCATAAACAGTATTTATCAATCAAAAACGGTTGTGCTTATAGGCGGACAATGGCACAATAGAGGGTAAGTTACGCTACTGAGGTGGTGCAACTGACCGTTAAAAAGCTTTGACTCCGAGGAGAATAACTGTGGTTGAAACGAACATGGTAGAACTCCTAAAAAACGGAGACCCCAAGATGGCCGATACGGTCATTCGCCGTGATCTTGAAGAGGCTAGAAAAGAAGAGATCGAATCTTCACCCTCTACTGTCCTGACTTTGCGGCGTGCTCGCATCGACAACCTTTTGCAGATGTCTCCAGAGCAGAGGCGGGAAGCTATGCTTCAGAAATACCTCGCCGCCGCCTAACCCATCTCAAAAGACTTTTTAAACGGTATTGGCCGGTCATATGACCGGCCTTTTCCTTTTTACTTGCACTTATCTGATAAAATACCACCATGACAGAAGTGGAGCAGATTAAAGACAAGCTTGATGTGGCTGAGATCGTTGGCGGCTACATTGAATTAAAGCAGTCCGGGCGCAACCTTAAAGCCCCTTGCCCGTTTCATAATGAAAAGACAGCTAGTTTTATGGTTAGCCCTGAAAAGGGCATTTGGCACTGTTTCGGCTGCCAGCGCGGCGGCGATATATTTGCATTTGTAATGGAAATGGACGGTCTCGATTTCCGAGGTGCTCTGGAGGTTTTGGCTGCCAAAGCCGGTGTGCAGCTGAGCAGCCAGGGCTACGACCCTAAAGTAAAAAAAGAGCAGGATCGATTAACAGAAGCCCTGCGCTGGGCCGTTAAGTATTATCAGGCTACACTTGTTAAAAATAAGACGGCTTATGAATATGCCATAAAAAAACGTAAGCTGAGCAAGCAGACTGTGGAAGATTTTGAGGTCGGCTACGCGCCCGACAGCTGGACAGCACTCACAGATTTTCTGCAAAAAAAAGGCTTTACAGCCGCAGAGCTCAAAAAGGCGGGCCTTGCCGGGCAGAAAGCCGGGCGGTCTAATTTATTCGACATTCACCGCCAGCGGCTGATGTTTACAATCTGCGACATTCAAGGGACTCCCATCGGATTCATGGGGCGAGTACTGGATGATTCTATGCCGAAATACCTCAATACCCCCCAAACGGTTTTATTCGATAAAAGCAAAGCCATCTTTGGCTTGCATTTGGCCAAGGAGGCTATTCGCCGCAGCGATGAAGTGGTGATAGTAGAGGGCAATATGGATGTAGTCGTCAGTCACCAGACAGGGATAAAACAAGTAGTAGCTGTAAGCGGCACGGCCCTGACCCTGCACCAGCTTAAAACTCTCAGCCGCCTAACCCGCAACATAAAGATCGCGTTTGATGCCGATGACGCCGGCCTAAAGGCTGCGGAGCGGGCGATTGACCTAAGCCAAAGCCTGGGTATTACGCTTTCCATGGTTGACATTCCCGAGGGCAAAGACCCGGATGATTTGATTCAAGAGAATCCAAAAAGCTGGGAGAAATACATAGCGGACGCCAAGTACGCCATTGATTATTTGTTTGATAAACTGGCCGAAAAGTACGATCTGGACAGTGCCACCGGAAAGCGCCTGTACAGCGATCGTTTGGCGACTATCATCGGGCACTTGGCTGACGCGGTAGAGCAGGATCATTACGTGCAGAAACTGGCCTCTAAAATTAATGCCAGCCAAGATGCGATAAAAGAAAAGCTGCAAAAGCAGGTCAAGCAGCAGCCTGAGCAGTCAGCCCCAGAGCCAGCTCCCGCTAAGCCCAGGCACGCCAAAAGCCTGCTGGAAGAAGCAGTACTGGCGATTAATCTGGCTTATCCCGAGGTGCGTTTGAGTTTGGATGACCTGACGGCGGCTAATTTTGAAAACATTACCCATCAAGAGATTTTAGAGGTTATGCGCAAGGCCGGCGATAAGTCTGGTACCGAAATCGCCTCCGGGTTGCCAAAAACCGGCGATTATGTAAAAATCCTAACACTACGGGGCGAGGAGCTATATGGCTCGCTGGCTCCAGCAGATCGCAGCTTTGAAGCATATGAGCTGGTAAGAAGACTGCAAATTAGCTCTCATAAAGACATAAAAGCTAAACTTAGCAAAAAACTGCGTGAAGCCGAAACTAAGGGCGACACGCAGCTTGCCCATATGCTACTGAGTGAGTATCAAGCACTAATTAACGAAGACGAATAAGGCCTCTTTTGCCTTAAAAGAAAGGAAATATATGGCTAGAAAAGCTGCTAAGCAAGAACCCGAAGAGGAAAAGACTTCCTATTCTCCGGAAATAGAAAGATTGATTCAAAAAGGCAAAGAGCAAGGGTTTGTAACCCAGCAGGAAGTTTCGCAGGTTTTTCCAGACGCCGAGGAAAACCTGGAGGAGCTCGATGAGCTCTATGCTGCTTTACTAGAAAACGGCGTTGAGCTGACCGATCAAAAAGAGCGTCTCATATGGGAGGTGGCTGAAGAGGACTCTGCCGAAGATGCAAATGAGGATTACGCCAAAGATATTGCCGATGACTCAGTGCGCCTCTACTTACGAGAAATAGGCCGGGTGCCGCTTTTGACCGCCCAAGAAGAAGTTGAGCTGGCCAAGCGGATAGCTAAAGGTGATAAAGCTGCAAAAGACAAAATGGTAGAGGCCAACCTGCGCCTGGTAGTCTCGATTGCCAAGAAATATATTGGCCGCGGGCTGGACTTACTCGATCTTATCCAAGAAGGTTCAGCCGGTTTACTGCGCGCGGTTGAGAAGTTCGATTACACCAAGGGCTTTAAGTTTTCGACCTACGCTACCTGGTGGATCCGCCAGGCTATTACTCGTGCCATTGCCGACCAAGCCAGGACGATCCGAATTCCGGTGCATATGGTAGAGACTATTAATAAGCTCATTCGCACCCAGCGCCGTCTGGTGCAAGAACTGGGGCGCGACCCGCTACCAGAGGAGATTGCGGCCGAGATGGAGATTGATGTTGATAAGGTGAATCATATTCTCAAGATCAAGCAGGATATTGTCTCACTTGAGGCACCGGTGGGCGATGATGGCGATTCTAACTTAGGTGAGTTCATTCCCGACGAAGAATCTATGACGCCCGAAGAACTAGCCACTCACCAGCTCTTAAAAGAGCATGTGAATGAAGTACTTGCCCTCTTAACCCCGCGCGAGCAGAAGATACTCAGAATGCGCTTCGGGCTGGAGGATGGACGCAGCCACACACTGGAAGAGGTGGGGCTGGAGTTCGGCGTGACCCGCGAACGCATTCGGCAGATTGAGGCCAAAGCACTGGCTAAGCTGCGTAAGCACCGTGAGAGCAAAAAACTGAAAGATTACCTTAGATAACGCTTGGGCTTGAACCGTTACTTTAATCTGTTAGTCTGGAATTAGATTGTCCACAACCCATGGAGGTACTACCTTCCGCAAGTTGCTCCATCCCGGCACTCAGCCGGGAAGGTGATCGCTGTAGATCTCGTACGGCTTTAAGTAGCCCGGTCGTCAAAGACGGCCGCGAGAGACTGCCAAGAGCGATTGCCGCACCCATAACAACCTGAGGAGAGAGGGATTTCCCAATCCGATCAAGGAGTAGCAAGTGCGACAGTCAACCGTAACAGTTCTCGCGCTTTTCTTTGCGCTGAGTGCTACGTCTGCCTTCGGGCAGGCCAACACCACTGTACAGCCTAGCGCTGAGGCGCCGGTTGTAGAAGATAGAGTTCGGCAAGACCGGGCTGCGTCCAAAATCAATGGGCGCCCTAAAAAGCGCCGAAAACATCCCTGGAAGGTACGCGCTAAGCGCTTCTACCGGCTCAGGAGCACGGCCTATGCCTTGACCACTCAAATGGCCAATCAGCGCTATCCTCGTGATGGGGTTGTTGCTGTAGTGCGCTGGTGGCCGCTAGGTAGGTGGTATCAGATACGAAGCGGACCCCTGAAAGGCAAGATCGTAAAAGGAGAGGACCACATCGGTGCTCATAGCCAATTCGATATCTGGATGCGCACAGATGAATTGGCATTTGCATACGGACGTCACCGGATTCTAGTGGCTGAAATACCGCAGTGGGCGGCGCATCAGGCCCTGGTTCGCCAGCGGCGAAAACATTAAGCCCCGAAGGGTCCCGAGCCTTTCGGGGCCCTTCACATTTAGGTACTCAATTTAATTACTTTATATGCCCTAAAAAATAGTATAAGTAGAAAAGCTAGGAAGAGTGTAAACAGTATTAATTCTGCCTCCGAATATGTTTTTACACTGGATACAAGCTCTCCATTCCAAAACTTTTCAGTTTTTTCGTTACTTAGATAGAAGATAAAGGATGGAAACAGTATAAGGGTATACATCAATAACCACCGTGTTCTTTTTATATTTAACTGCTTAATGCCTCTAGCGAACCAGAAAAGCAGAAAACTGTTTAATAAAATTAAACAAACAATAACTAAATATAGTAAACTCGACCAATTGCCATTCAAGATACCAAGTATCGCTAACGGTCCGTAGATAACAGCGGGTATTAGATTAATGATTGCGGATATCAAAGACAAAATTGCGCCTAAGATTAGAAAAGTATAAGCCACTTTTAAAATTATGCTAGCGTTCATTTCTTAAAGTATACAAAAAACTTTAGCGTAACAGTAGGCCTCTTCACGTTATAATGCTTTGTATGAGCAAAAAGCCCCGTTTAGTACTGGTGGATGGCAGTGCCGTGTTTCATCGCGGTTATCATGCTATTCCGCACCTAACCAACTCAAAAGGCATTCCGACCAATGCAGTCTACGGCTTTACCACAATCCTATTAAAGATGCTGCAGGACCTTAAACCCCAGTACGCCATAATGACGTGGGATAAATCGAGCGATACCTTTCGCAAGGATATTTACCCGGAGTACAAAGCGCATCGCAAAAAGCAGCCAGATGACTTGTATGCGCAGATTCCTTACGCCAGGGAGGTTACAGAAGCGCTCGGTATGCCTTGGGTGGAGCTCGATAAGTATGAGGCCGATGACATCATAGGCACACTGGCCCGAACGGCTGAAAAGAAGGGGTTGGAGAGCATTATCGTAACGGGCGATCTGGACGAACTGCAGCTGATCGATGACAACACCAAGGTTTACACCATGCGTCGCGGCTTTACCGACACGGTAATTTACGATCGCGCTGCTATGCAGGAGAAATACGGGCTGACCCCTGAGCAATTCGTAGATTTCAAGGCGTTAAAGGGGGATGCCAGCGATAACATTCCGGGTGTGGCCGGCATCGGCGAAAAGACCGCGATGGATCTGATTAAAACCCACGGCAGCCTGGACGGTGTGTATAAAAATATTGAACAGACTTCGGGCAAGCTGCGTGAGCGGCTGGAAGAGGGTAAAAAAGTTGCCTACCTCAGCTACGAACTGTCGCAAATCGCCTGTGACGCGCCGGTAAAGCTTGAGCTGGATAAAGCAGGGGTGGGGCGCTATGACCGGCAGAAAATCCACGAACTGTTTCGCCGACTCGATTTTAAAAGCCTGCTGGCCAAGCTGCCTTCCGAGCTAAGTAATGAGCCGACATTGTTTGATGCCGGCGAGCCCAAAAAGGAGCGCAAGCACCTAGGTGATGTTAAATACCAAGCCGTTACCAAAAAAAAACAGCTGGATGAGCTGGTTGCAACACTGCAAAAGTGCCAGACCTTCGCCTTTGACACCGAGACCGACAGTGTAGATGACGTTACTGCCGGCCTGGTCGGTATCTCCGTGAGCTGCAAGAAGGGTGAGGCTTACTATATACCGGTAGCCCATCATGAGGGCGACCAATTAAATTCCAAAGAAGTCTGCTCAGCACTTAAAGCCGTCTTTGAAGATCCGAAAATCGGAAAAGTAGCTCACCATGCAAAGTTCGATTATAAAATACTTTGCCGCCATGGCATTACTCCGCGCCCGATTGTTTTTGATACCATGATTGCCGCCTTTTTAACTAATCCGCTTGGCCGCTCTCAGTCGCTAGACGATCTTACTTACCGTGAATTTGGCATTGAGATGATCCCGATTAAGGAGCTAATAGGCCATGGGCGCAATCAGATTACCTTTGGCGGGGTGGAGATTGAGGCTGCCACCACTTACGCGGCTGAAGATGCCGATATGACATGGCGCCTTTATGAGCAGCTGAGGAGGGAGCTTGAGGGGAATCTGAATAAACTAGCCGAAGCCACCGAATGGCCGCTGATACCGGTGCTGGCTGAGATGGAACTGGCCGGAATTGAACTGGATGTTGGGTTTTTGAGGCAGTTTAGCCAGAAAATTACTAAGGATGTCCTAGCTCTAGAGGAAAAGATATATAAGGCTTGTGACGCGCGGTTTAATATCAGCTCACCGGCCCAGTTATCACAAATTCTCTTCGATAAGCTGGGCTTGGCCGCGGCCGGCGTGAAAAGGGGCAAGACCGGCCTTTCTACTGCCGCTAAAGAGCTCGATAAGCTGCGCGAAGCACACCCGGTAATAGAGATGATAATTGAGTATCGCGAGCTTATGAAGCTAAAGACTACCTATGTGGATGCGCTGCCGGAGCTGGTAAAGCCAGATGGGCGCGTGCACACTAGCTTTAATCAGACCATTGCCCAGACCGGCCGCCTTAGCTCCACCAACCCGAATTTGCAGAACATTCCTATCCGTACCGAAATCGGCCGCGAGATTCGTAAGGCATTTATTGCGCCAAAAGGCCGGGTGTTCGTGGCGGCCGACTATTCGCAGATTGAGTTACGAGTAGCGGCAGCGCTCTCCAAAGACGACGATATGATAGAGACCTTTAAAAAGGGAATAGACCTGCACCAGCAGACGGCTTCTGAGCTGTACAATGTTCCGCTTACGGAAGTAACCAAAGACCAGCGCTATAATGCCAAAACGATCAATTTCGGTGTGCTGTATGGCATGAGCCCGCACGGTTTGAGTGTGGCTACCAGCATGAACCGTGAGGAAGCCGCGGGATTCATTAAACGCTATTTTGAGCTGCGCAAAGGGTTAGCTGAGTACATAGATAATCTTAAGAAGTTCGCCCGAGAAAATGAATACACCGAAACCTTGCTCGGCCGGCGGCGACCCTGTGGGGAGATTAACTCTAACAACTTCATGGTAGCGGGTGCTGCCGAACGGATGGCGGTGAACGTGCCCATTCAGGGCACAGCTGCCGATATTATGAAGCTTGCCATGGTTGCGCTTGCGCCCAAGCTGCCCGAGGGCGCCAAAATGCTTCTGCAAATACACGACGAACTGATTGTAGAGTGTAATGAAGAACAATCCGCAGAAGTAGCTAAGATTATGCAGGAAACCCTAGAGAATGTTTACGATCTCGGCGTGCCGATTGTGGCCGAAACCAGAATCGGTAAATCCTGGGGCGAGCTATAGTCAAAAAAATTCGACTAGCCGAACTCTCTTTATTAACCTAGATTTAAGCTGTACCTGCACCTTGAGTCTAGGAGGGAATTTTGACACAAGTCAGTGACCGGACCATACCACCAGCCGTCCAGGAAATGGAAGTTAAGGCTAGGCGGCGCTTGCTGCTGGCTACTATCGCAGCGGGGGGTATTTTAGAGCATAATTCGGCTGTCAAAATGCCTCAAAGCTTCAGTCTGGACCGTATATTGAAGAGTCTTCTACCCGACTATGATTCTGAAGTGCTGAAAAAAGACTTGGATTTACTGACAGAGGCCGGCCTGCTGCTTAAGCACAATACTGGCCATTCCGGGTACGGCAACACGTGGGTTTCAGGGGTAGATACATGGCGCATTACATCAGCAGGCCTGGTTGTTCTTTGGTCAGAACCCCCTCCGAGTTAGGTGCGTGTATGGGCGCGGGATTATCCCGCGCCCTCATACTTTTATCTACTTAGTGAAGTCGACTTTACTAGTTTTATGGCTTAAGCTTTTGGTACATTCAGAGGAATAAGCTGTGAGTACAAATATGACTCTAGAAGTTAAGGTCCATAAAGCCCAAACAAGTATTTTGCGCGAACTACTGTTCGTATTGGAGGCCGGCTATGCGGAGCTGCAAAAGCCCACCGGCCTGACCAGTGATCATTTTAATTTCCATATCGCCCGTCTAGTGGAGATCGGTTTGGTAGAAAAGGTCGGCCGTGGCCGCTACAAGCTAACCCACAAGGGCAAGGAGTATGCCAATAAGCTCGATACTGATAATAAGACGATTGAGCGTCAGCCCAAGGTGGCGGTGCTGCTCGCAATCGAGCGGGAGATGAATGGTCGGCAAGAGCTGCTATTCCAGCAGCGCACCAAGAACCCTTACTACGGCTACTGGGGGTTCCCGACCGGTAAGATTCGCTGGGGCGAGACTATCGTACGTGCTGCCGAGCGTGAGCTAGATGAAGAAACCAAGCTTTCTGCCGAGTACCGTGTATGCGGCTTGTATCATGAGCATACTTATATTGAAGGCCAAGAAGAGGCAATGGAAGACAAGATGTTCTTCGTGGTTCATTGCACGAACCCTACAGGGGAACTGATGGAAAAATTCGAGGGTGGACTAAATAAATGGATGACGGCCGATGAAGCTAGAAAGCTAGAGAAGCGCTACACTAGCTTTGAAACTGAGCTGGAAATGATTTTAGGTTCCAAGGGCGCATTCGTAGAAGAACAGCATCACTACACCAAAGACGAATTTTAAGCCGACTGCGGTATAATAACCCTACTTTTATGGGGGCAGGATGCCGGAGTTACCTGAAGTCGAGACAATTAAACGCGGGCTTGATGCAGAGATTGCCGGCCAGACTATAGCCGAGGCTAGGGCGCTGTGGGCTAAGAGTTTTCCTGATGCCAAAAAGGCCATCGGCCATAAGGTTAAATCGCTGGATCGCCGCGGTAAAGTACTAATTATGAATCTGAACCGCGATATGAGCCTTATGTTCCACCTTAAAATGACAGGCCAACTAGTGCTGCAGAAAAAGGGTGGTCAGCGGTTTGCTGGTGGGCATCCGACCGCCAGCATGGAGCACAATTTACCCGATAAAAGCACGCGAGCTGTGTTTACATTCAAAAACGGAGACAAGCTGTTCTTTAACGACCAGCGAAAGTTTGGCTGGATCAAGCTGGTAGAAACGGCTCATGTGAACCTAGATAAACTGTTGGTACGGATGGGTCCGGAGCCGCTCGGCAGCGCATTTACACCCGATGTGCTAACACGCGAGTTTAAAAGTCACGCTCGTGCACCCGTTAAAGCTGTAATACTCGATCAATCGACCGTCAGCGGAGTCGGCAACATTTATGCTGATGAATCTCTGCATTTGGCCAAGATTCACCCTGCCCGCCTGGCCGGTTCACTAAAATCGGCTGAGGTTAAGCGCCTCCACATAGCCATTAAAGCTATTATCAAGCTTGGCATTAAACACGGCGGCACCAGCTTTACACATTACGTGAACGCGCTGGGCAAGCAAGGGGATTATCTGCAGTATGCGCGAGTGTTTAGGCGCCAAGGCAAGCCTTGCCCCGTGTGCGCGACAGAGATTGTTAAAACCAGGGTTGCAGGGCGCGGTACGCACTACTGCCCCAAATGCCAGAAGCTGGGAGTAAAATAGAGATATGATTTTTTTCTTTTATGGACCGAATAGTTTTGCAGCCAGGCAGCAGATTGCCCGCTTAAAGTCTGAATATTTAAAAAAGACTGCCAGTGAGTTTGGTGTAGAAAAAATCGAAGGCAAAGAGGTTAAGATGCAAGATCTACTCTCTGCCCTCCAAGCCGCTCCTTTGCTTACCACTAGCCGCCTGGTAATCATTGAAGACCTCGCCCAAAATAAACAACTTGCCGAAAAAATAGGGCAAATAACCCAGGCTGTTTCACCCACAACTGTAGCGGTGTTTTATGACTCTAATGCTGATCAGCGGACTTCATATTTTAAGCATCTGTCGGCTGGTTCTAAGGCGATCAAATTCCATCCCTTGAGCGGTTCGCAGCTGCAGCAATGGGTAAAGCGTGAGGCCCAGGCCAGCGGCGCCGAGATAGACGGCCCCGCCATTTTGAAATTGATCGAGACTGCCGGCGAAGACCAGTGGCGGCTGCAGGGGGAGATTATAAAACTGGCCGGCCTTGATCCTAAGATCACGGTCGAATCCATAGCTAAGCTGGTAGTACCTAACCAGAATGAATCGATTTTTGATTTGGTAGAAAATATGACAGCCGGCCGAGTGCCTAAAGCTATGTCTTTATATAGGCAGCTGAGAAGTGAGCTCGTCAGTGAAATGTATATTTTGAGCATGATTATATGGCAGCTGCGCAATTTACTGCTGGCTAAAACCGCCGGCAATGTTTCAGCCCAGACGCTGTCTAAAAACAGCGGCATGTCGCCATTTGTAGCGGGCAAAATGCTTTCGCGTCAGTTAAATATTTCAGAAGAAGCTCTGCGCTGGGCGTTTTTACAATCTGTAGAAACCGATTACGAAATAAAAACAGGCGCGGGGGATGCCGAAACTATGATTGAGCGTCTAATATATAATGTAGCCGAAAAAGTCAGAGTTTAAGATTCGGCTTTGATCTCTTCTAGCAACTGTTCTATTTCCCCAGTCAACTGATCGATCTTATTAAGCTCACTCCTGGCAAGCCAAACATTACCCGGTGTAGTACCGTAATCTCGCAGCAGTTTGGTGTGCTCCATTAAATCGCCGCACAAATCGTGCAGTTGTGATTGCGAAGTCTCCGGCGTTTTTGCCATATTACCCCTACTTAGATTTCGGTTTTGCGGCCTTAGTTTTAGGCGCACTCTTTTTGGCGGCGGCAGGCTTAACTTTGGCGGCCGCGGTTTTATCTGCTGGCTTGGCGCTGCCTACTACGGTGTTGGCCTGCTTAGTAATGCTCGATTTGCGTCGGGCAGCAGTATTTTTGTGCAAAGTACCTTTCTTTACTGCGCGGTCGATTTCGGAAATAGCCGCCTTCAGGTTCTCCGTAACAGCCTTTTTATCCCCGCTGGCAATGGAATCTTGGAGGGTTCTGACATCATCGTGAATAGCCCGCTTTACGGCCAGGTTGCGGCTACGTCTTTTAGCGGACTGACGGACTCTCTTAATAGCGGATTTAATAATAGGCATAACGAAAGGACTATAACCAAATTGCGGGCTTTTGTAAAGATGGTGTGCGCACATTGACTTCAAGAGTAAAAATCTCTTTAATTAGAACTTGGTATATTTGAAAACTTGAAGAGCAATCGGATTGGGAGAAAAATGTCCGAAAAGTGCGTATTGTTCTTACTTGATGCGCCCAATATCGACGGGGTGCTGGGCCGCATAATTGGCAGGCCGCCCAAGCAGGAGGACAGGCCGGACTGGAAGCTGCTCTATGAGTGGCTTGCTACGGGCCCGCGTGCCTACAGAGGAGAATTCCTGGAAGCTTGCATATTCCTCAACCTGTCTCCAACCAGCTCAGCACTGAGGTGGGTCGAGTATCTCTTCAAAGATATCGGCTACAACGTATTTACCAAGCCAAAACTGAATGGTGAGGGCGATATTGATGACGATATCATCCAGCATTTCCAGGCTAGAGTCCAAGAGGGTGACGTTACGGAGATCATTCTGGCCTCCCATGACGGCAGTGCCTTCCACGGACCGCTCCTAGAGTTGAAAAAACAGCACCCAAATCTGACCATTACGATTCTCTGCTTCGAAGAGAAGAGTTCTTTATTGGTCAATGAGCCGCAATTTGAGCACATCGATCTGGAGGATGTCGCAGTCAATGGCAAAACCCTCTTTAGCTATTCGCTGCCACGGTTTGTCTTAAGTCGTATCCCTCCAGAAGGCAGATGGTATAGACCTATTCACACTCAGATTGATACTTCAACCGA